>CAMCYM010000116.1 GCA_945883885.1 Chryseobacterium gleum | reverse complement strand
CGGTGAGTTCCACGACTGCGCGCCAGTCATTTGCGGCGCGGGTCAGCAGCCCGAGCCGACGGCCGACCGAAGCCGTGTGGACGTCGAGCGGGATGTGCAACTCGGCGGGCTGCAGCCCGCGCCAAACCCCAAAATCCACCCCCCGCCCCGCCGGCCGCACCATCCACCGTAGGAACATGCACAGCCGTTTTGCGGCGGAGCCGGCGCGGGGGTCGGCGATGTGTTTGGCCGTGCGCTTGAGCGGCACGCCCGCGAGGAATGCGTCGCGGAACCCGCCGATGCCGGCCGCAAACCGGTCGCTGGGGTGCGGCCCCGGCGCACGCGCCTCCCCTGCCCGAAAGGCGCGCAAAAAGCCCGCTTCGAACGTCCCATCCTCCCCCATAAGTTGCTGCAGGGCAAGCACAAAGCCCACGGCATCCTCCGGCTTGAACGTCCGGTGGCCCCACCCCGCCACCGCGCGCTGCACCTCCGCCTCCTTCGCCCCGCGCACAAACGCCGCCGGCGCATCGTCCATCCGGACCAGCAGCGCCTGCGCATCCGCCACGATGGAACGCCGGTTTCCCCAGGCAATCGTCGCCGCGAAAAACCCCGCAACTGCCACATCCTCAGGGTCTCCAGCCCGGAACCGGTCGGGCACACAAATCGGGTCGTCCGCGATGAAATCGGGCCGTTCGAACGCGTCGCACTTCGCGCGGAGCAAATCGGCCACGGCCGGGTCGAGGAGAGGGGGCATGCCGCGCGAATTTCCCGCTAAATTCGCACCCGATGGAATTCGCGCATCCCGAACTGCTCTGGGGCCTCGGCGCGTGCGCCATCCCGATCCTGATCCACCTGCTGCAGCTGCGTCGCTACCGCCGCGTGGCTTTCCCGCACGTGGGGTTCCTCCGGGCCATCACGCACGAAACGCGCTCGACGCAGCGGCTGAAGCACCTGCTGGTGCTCGCGATGCGCGTGCTTGCCGTGGCCGCGCTGGTGCTCGCCTTCGCGGGACCGTACGTACCGGAGCCGCACAGCGCAGGCGAAGCCGCGGACGGGCCGGACGGCGCCTCGGTTTCGCTCTACATCGACAACAGCTTCTCGATGGAAGCCGAGGGGGAAGAGGGGCCGCTGCTGCTGTCGGCGCGCGCAAAAGCCACGGCCATCGTGGAGCAGTACAAGGAAACCGATCGCTTCCAGGTCCTCACGAACGACTTTTCTGCGCGCGACCAAACCTTCCTCACCCGCGACCAGGCCCTCGAACGCATCGCCGGCATCGTGCCCGGACCGGCGGTCCGCACCACCGGCGAAGTCATCGACCGCATCCGCGACGTGCAGGGCGCCTCGACCGACCGGCGCCGCATCGCTTACCTCTTCAGCGATTTGCAGCAAGCCACCCACCGCTGGGAGGAGGGGTGGACGCCGCCGGACACCACCCTGGCCTGCGTCTTCGTGCCAGTGGCGGCTTCGGCTGCGCCGAACGTGTATGTAGACTCCGTCTCCTTCGACGAGCCCATGCGCATCGCCGGCCGCGCCGCCGCGCTGCATGTCCGCCTCCGCCACACGGCCACGTCGGGCGCGGAAGGCCTGCCCCTCCGCCTCGAAGTGGACGGCAAGCAGGTCGCCGTCGGCAGCTTCTCGCTGACCCCCGGACAGCCCACGGACACCGTCCTGCGCTTCACCCACGCCTCTCCAGGCCGCCACCGGGCGGCGGTGTACATCGACGACGCGCCGGTGCGCTTCGACGACGTGTACCACTTCGGGTTCGAGGTGGTCGGCTCCGTCCGCGTCCTGTCGGTTTCGCCGGCCTTCCGGGCGGGCGGCAGCGAGCTGGGGCGGGCGATTCGGGCCGCCTTCGAAGCGTCCGGCGGGCTGTTCGAGGTGCGGGAAGTGTCCCAAATCACCCCCGACGACCTCGCGCGCACCGACCTTGTCATCGTCCACGGCCTCACCGACCCCACCTCGGGCCTGACGTCCGCCCTGCGCGACTTCGCCGCCGGCGGCGGCTCGGTGGCGTGGTGCGCCGACCCCGGGGAGTCCGCGGGTGCGGCGCGTGCGCTGCGGACGGCATGGGGGTTGGGAGACGGCGTTTGGGTCGAGCGGGACGACCGCGCGGCCGCCCTGCGCACCGAGCACCCCTTCTTCCGCGGGGTCTTCCGCACGCTGCCGCAGCGCATGGACCTCCCCCGGACCCGCAAGGTCCTTGACCGGCAGCCCGCCGCCGCCGAAGAAGTCCTCGTCGCCCTCGAAGGCGGCGCCCCTTGGCTCACCCGCGCGCCGCTCGGCGACGGCTCCGTCTACTACGTCGGCGCCTCCATCGACCCCGCCCACTCGAACATGACGCGGCACGCGCTCCTGGTCCCCCTGCTCTACCGCATGGCCGAGCGCTCCCGCGCCACGCCGCTCCTGGCCGGTACCATCGGCTCCGAGTCCCCGTGGATCCTCCCGTCGCCGCGTGGCGACCTCGGCCGCATCGCACTGCAGCTCGACGGCGATTCCGCGATCGTCCTGCCCGAGGTGCGGTACGCCGGAGGGACCGTGCGCATGGTGCCCGGAGCCGGGCTGACGGCGGCCGGGGCGTGGGCCGTGACGGCGGACACCTCCGCCCTCGGCTGGATCGGCGCGAACTACGACCGGCTCGAATCCGACCCCACCGCCTTCACCCCCGACGCGTGGCGCGCGCTGCTCGCGGAAGCCGGTTGGCTCGGGGCCGACGTCGTCGAAGCCTCCCCCGAATCTGTCGGCGCCACGGTGCGCTCCCGAGAACGCGGCACCCCCTGGTGGAAGCCGCTCCTCCTGCTCGCCCTGGCCGCCCTCCTTGTCGAAACGCTGCTCCTTCGCTCATGGAAATCCTCCTGAAATCCGTCGTACTGCACGACCCGTCGTCTGAGTTCCACCGCCGAACCGTGGACCTGCTGGTGCGCGATGGCCGCATCGCGGCGATCGAGGTGCCGGGGGGTGTGGAGGCGCCCGGTGCCGAGGTTTGGGACGTGGCGGGGAGCCGGGTGTCCGCCGGATGGATGGACGGGGCGGTCGACTTCGGGGAGCCGGGCTACGAAGTGCGGGAGGGGCTGGCGTCGGGGCTGCGTGCGGCGGCGGCCGGCGGGTTTACCGACGTGGCCGTGGTTCCGGCGACGGCCCCGCCGCCCGATGCGGCGGCGGAACTGGCGTTGCTGGCGCAGCGCGCCGCCCGCGGAGCGGCCGACGTCCACCCCCTCGGCTGCCTGTCGGCCGGGCGGCGCGGCGAGCGCCTCGCGGACCTGCTCGAGTTGCACGAGAGCGGAGCGGTGGGCTTCTCGGACGACGGTCCCGTCGCCCGCCCCGAGCTGCTGCGTCGCGCCCTTGAATATGCGGCCGATACGGGCCGCCCCGTGCTGGCGATGGCGTGGGAACCGGATCTCAACCCCGGCGCCTTGATGCACGAAGGGCCGGTGTCCACTGCAATGGGCCTGACGGGAACCCCGCACGAGGCCGAGACGATGCGGCTCATGCGGGACCTCGAGCTGCTCCGGTACGCCGGGGGCCGGCTGCATGTGCCGTGCGTTTCTACCGCAGTGGGGTGCGCGCTGATCCGGAAGGCCCGCGCGGAGGGGCTGGAGGTGACGGCGGCAACCACGTGTTGGCATTTGGTCGGGACCGACGCGGACTGCGCCGGCTTCGACGGGCTGTACAAGGTGATGCCGCCGTTGCGGACCGCCGAGGACCGGGATGCGCTGCGGGCCGCCGTCCTCGACGGGACGCTGAGCGCGGTCACCAGCGATCACCGGCCGGCCGACCTCGAGCACCACGATGCCGCCTTCGTGGAGGCCCCCTTCGGCATCGCCGGCACGGAAGCGTGCTTTGCGGCGGCGCTCCACGGGCTGAGCGAGGCGGCTCCGCGCGAAGTCGCGCTCGACGCGCTGGTCGGGGCGCTGACGCGGGGGGTGCGCGGCGTGTACGGCATCGAGGTGCCGGAGGTCGCCGTGGGGTGCCCGGCCCGGCTGACGTGGTTCCACCCGGACCGGATGTGGACCTGGTCGCGGACCACGCGCGCCGCGAATGTGGGGGCGTGGGGCGAGCGGGGTTGGGTGGGGGAGCCGCTCGGGACGGTGCGGCCGACGGGGGCGGCGCGGCGCGCTTAGGCTTCTCCCTGCGGACCGCTGAAGGTCAGGGGGAGTGCCCGGCCGTCGGTGCCGGGGGCGGCGCCGAGCTCGCGGATGGGCCCGTGGGCGCGTTCGAAGCGTTGGATGTTGTCGGCCAGCAGGTTGAGCAGTTGCTTCGCGTGGTGCGGCGCGAGCAGGATGCGGCTCCGGATCGAGGCTTGCTGCATGCCCGGCAGGAGCTGGGCGAAGTCCACGACGAACTCGATGGGACTGTGGGCGATGACCGCGAAATTCGAGTAGATACCGGGAGCGATGGCCTCGGGGAGGTCGACGTTGACCTTCGGGCGGGCGGGAGCGTTCTGATCCTGTGACATGGCCGGAAGGTACGGCCGTTGTGGGCGCAGGGTTGCTACCGGCCGAGGGGAAGGTCGAGCAGTTGTGGCAACCGGTTGATTGTGCGCCAAATCTGCTCCCGATGCCGCATCCCGTCGGGGTTGAAATGCACCTGGCGCCACCCCGCCTCGCGTGCCCCGACCACGTCGCACTCGAGGTCGTCGCCGACCATCACCGCATGCTGCTCCACCGATCCGGTGGCGGCGAGCACCGCTTCGAAGGCCGCACGGTGCGGCTTCTTCAGCCCCAACCCGTCGCTGGTGAAGACCGCGCTGAAGTAGGGCGCGAGCCCGCTGTGGTCGAGTTTGGTCCGCTGCACCTCGTCGAATCCGTTCGTCAGCACGAACATCCGGTGGCCGCGGCCCGCGAGCTCTTCGAGCACCTCCAGCGCGCCGGGGATCAGGTGCGTGCGGAACGGTGCCCGGCCCAGGTACGCCTCGCCCAGCTCCGCGCACAGCGCTTCGAGCCCCTCCGTGCTGCGGCGCACGCCCAGCCGCTCCAGCGTGCGCAGGAACCGCAGCGGCCTGAGTACCTCCTGCGTCATCCGGCCCGCCCGGTACTCCGCCCAGCACGCCAGGTTTTCCTCTTCGTAGATCTGCAAAAATGCCGCGAAGTCCGTCTCCCGCCCTGTCCACCGGCCTACGGCATCGCGGCCCGCCTCGCCCCATACTTCCTCCAGCACCTCGCGCGAGTTGCGGTCGAAGTCCCACAGCGTGCGGTCGAGGTCGAAGAACAGGTCGGCGACGTCGCTCATGGCCACAGGTTCATGAACAGCCGGTTCAAGTCCAGCGCGCCGCTGAGCGCCGTCAACGCCACGCTCCACACGGCGAACGCGACCATCAGCGCCCACGGCATGCGGGGGTCGTGCGGGTAGTACTTTGCCGAGAGCACGGCCGCCACGGGCACGCTGATCAACCCGCTGAGCGCGAGGATGCCGGCAAGGCCCAGCCGCCGACGGATGGCCACAATCCTTCTGCGACGCGGGGTAAACACCTTGCGCCCGGGCCGCC
>CAMCYM010000115.1 GCA_945883885.1 Chryseobacterium gleum | reverse complement strand
GACGCGAACTCGATCTCCGACACGACCGCCACGCCGGCCGCCCGCAACGCCACCACGGCGGGGGCGTCCTCCTTGATTCCCGGGCTCTTCACCGCAAACCCCGCTTCCTGCCCCGCCGCGATAAGTCGGGCGACGTCATGCCCTCCCTCTTCGAACGCAATCCCCGCGGCCTCGAGCTCGGCCTTCCGATCTGCCCGCACCGCACCCCCGTCGGAGACGAACGGCACGTATCCGTGCGCCGCCCCGAGGAGGGCAGTGCCGATACCGCTTTCGCCGGCGCCGAGGATGGGGAGGGAAATCATTTTTGAGTGTGAGTGTGAGGGGTGAGGGGCGGCTGCGCCGCTGAGGGTTGAGGGTTAGCGGAGTTTCAGGGTGACGATGGAGACGACGGCGAGGAGGATTCCGACGATCCAGAAGCGGGCCGTGATCTTCGATTCGGGGAGGTTCTTTTTTTGGTAGTGGTGGTGGAGGGGGGCCATCAAGAAGATGCGGCGGCCCTCGCCGAAGCGGCGGCGCGTGTACTTGAAGTAGCCGACCTGCAAGACCACGCTGAGGTTCTCGATCAGGAAAATCCCGCAGAGCACGGGGATGAGCAGCTCCTTGCGGATGGCGATGGCGAATGCAGCGATGATGCCGCCGAGCGCGAGGCTGCCCGTGTCGCCCATGAACACTTGGGCGGGGAAGGCGTTGTACCAAAGGAAGGCGATGCACGCCCCGCCGAAGGCCGAGATGAAGACGACCAGCTCCTGCGAGCCCGGGATGTACGGGATGTTCAGGTATTCCGCGGCGACCGTGTTCGAGCCGACGTAGGCGAGGACCGCAAGGGCGAGGCCGATGATGGCGCTGGTCCCTGTGGCCAGTCCGTCGATGCCGTCGGTGAGGTTTGCGCCGTTCGACACCGCGGTCACGATGAGGATGACGATGGGCAGGAAGAGCATCCAGCCCCATGCCGGGCCGCCGGGGAGCCAGCCGGTGAGCCACGCGTAGTCGAAGGCGTTGTCCTTGATGAACGGGATGGTCGTCTCCGTCGATTTGCGGGTGACCCAAACCGGATCCGCGGCCAAATGCTCGATGACCTCCACGGTGCCGGATCCGTCGGCCCGCTCTTGGATCGAGCGCACGGTGACGTCCGGCTGCGCCACCGGTTCCTTGACGACCACGTCGGGGTGCCACCACATAACGGCGCCGACGAGGAGTCCGACCCCGATTTGGCCCGCCACCTTGAACTTGCCCGCCAGCCCGGCCTTGTTCTTGCGGAACACCTTGATGTAGTCGTCGATGAAGCCGATGGCACCGAGCAGCACCGTGACCAGCACCATCAGCTGGGTGTAGATGTTCGTCAGATCCGCGAACAGCAGCGTGGGCACCAGGATGGCCAGCAGGATGATGAGCCCGCCCATCGTCGGGGTGCCTTGCTTCGCGAGTTGGCCTTCCAGGCCCAAATCCCGCACCACCTCGCCCACTTGCTGCACCTGCAGCCACCGGATGATCCTCTTCCCGAACAAGATGCCGATCACCAGCGACCCGAGCAGCGCCATGGCCGCACGGAACGAGATGAACCGAAACAGGCCCGCCCCCGGCAAATCGTATGCGGCGTCCAGCGCGCTGAAGAGGTGGTACAGCATCGGCTCAGGCGTTCGGGGTGATGGTATCCGCAAAAGCGTTGCGCACTTCGACGCGGTCGTCGAACGGGTAGCGCACGCCCTTGATCTCTTGGTAGGTCTCGTGGCCCTTCCCGGCCACGACGACGATGTCGCCGGGCTCCGCCACCGACGCGGCCATCCGGATGGCCTCGCGCCGGTCCGCGTTGCTGATGCACTTGCGCGCCTGCACCGGGTCGAGCCCTGCCCGCATCTCCGCCAGGATCGCCTCGGGCTCTTCCGACCGGGGGTTGTCCGAGGTCAGAAACACGCGGTCGCTGAGGTCCGCCGCTGTGCGCGCCATCACAGGCCGCTTCGTCCGGTCCCGGTCGCCGCCGCACCCCACCACGGTCAGCACGCGCGTCGTCCCCGTCCGAAACTCGGCCACGGTCTTCAGCACATTTTCCAGCGCATCGGGCGTGTGTGCATAGTCGACGACGGCCGTGATGCCGTTCGCGGTGGGCACCTGCTCAAACCGGCCCGGCGGGGGCGTCAGCAGCGACAAGTGAGTCAAGATGTCGAGGGCGTCGAAGCCCAACTCCCGGGCCACCGAATACACCGCCAGCAAGTTGTACGCATTGAATCCACCGATGAGGCGCGAATACAGGTCGTGTCCGTCGATGTGGAGGTGGAGTCCGGAGAGGGTGTTTTCCAGCACCCGCCCGCGGTAATCGGCCATCGAGGTCAGTGCATAGTCTTGCACCCGTGCCTTCGTCCCGCGGACGAGGTCCTCGGCGTGGGCGTCGTCGCGGTTCGTCAAGGCGAAGGCGGCTGGACCGAGCATGTCGAACAGGCCGCGTTTCGCAGCGAGGTAGCTGTTGAAGTCGCCGTGGTAGTCGAGGTGGTCGTGGGTGATGTTCGTGAACACCGCCCCGGTGAGCCGCGTGCCCAGCAGCCGGCCTTGGTGGATGCTGTGGCTGCTGGCTTCCATGAAGACATAGCGGCATCCGGCATCGGCCATGCGGCGCAGCAGGGCTTGCAGCTGGACGGGGTCCGGAGTGGTGTGGGTGGCCGGCACGACCTCGTCCACGATGCGGTTCTCTACCGTTCCGACGAGCCCGACCTTGCGGTCCATGCTGCGGAAGAGGCGGTGGAGCAGCGTGGCGGTCGTGGTTTTGCCGTTCGTGCCGGTGATGGCCACGACCCGGAGCTGCTCGGAGGGGTGGTCGTAAAAGGCCGCGGCGAGGGGGCCGAGCGCCTTCGCGGTGTCGCGGACCGTGACGTAGGTGATGCCCTCGCGGCGGACGTCGGGCAGGCGCTCAGCGAGCACGGCGACTGCGCCGCGGTCCAGGGCTGCGCCGATGTAGTCGTGCCCGTCGGTGGCCGTGCCGCGCACTGCGACGAACAGCCCGAAAGGCCGCACCGCGCGGCTGTCGAACGCGATGGATTCGATGGCGACGTGGGTGGATCCCACGACGTCTTGGATGCGCGCTCCGTAGAGGATGTCCTTCAGCAGTTTCACGTCAGGAGAGTTCGAGCAGGATGGACCGGCAGCCTTTCAGGGCGGTGCCGGGGGGGACACTTTGGTTGCGGACCGTGCCCACGCCGGCGGCGCGGACCTGGATGCCGGCGTTTTCGAGCAGGAACAAGGCATCGCGCAGGCCCATGCCGCGCACGTCGGGCACGACCCCCGCCTGCAGCCGGGCGGGCGACAGCACGGTCTTCGCAGAATCCGTCGTGGCATGGACATAGGCGCCAGACCCCGTGGACTCGAAGGGGATCTTGAACGCTTCGAGTACGTGGATGAGGCCGTCTGCTGAACCGCCTTGCGACGTGGGGAGGCGCGGCTTTTCCGCGAGGGGCCCTTCCGTGCTGCGGTGGAAGCGGGGGTCGGTCCCGAGGGCCTTGTCGGCGAGCTCTTGGAAAACCGGAGCGGCGATGACGCTGCCGTAGTAGGCACCGTTGCCCGGTTCGGCGATGACGACGATGCAGCTGTACTCGGGGTCTTCGGCGGGGAAGTAGCCGGCGAAAGAGGCGCGGTACTTGCCGTCGTAGCCGTTCGGACCGGCGATGCGTGCCGTTCCGGTTTTGCCGGCGACGCGGTAGGGGCGGTCCTTGAAGAGCGAACGTGCCGTGCCGCGCCCGTTGGGGTCGGCGACGGCGAGGAGCATGCCCTGTGCGGCCTTGAGGGTGGACTCGGAGCAGATTTTCTCGCGCACCACGTCCGGGGCGAAGGTCTTGACGACTTTGCCGTCTTGCATCAGGGCCTGGACGATGGCGGGGCGGACCAGCGTTCCGTCGTTTGCGACGGCGTTGTAGAGGGTGAGGATTTGGAGCGGCGTCAGCGCGACTTCGTAGCCGATCGCCATTTGGGTCAAAGAAACCCCGCTCCACGCATCGCCCTTCACCTTGCGGTGCACCTGCGGATCCACTTCGCCGGGCAGCCGGATGCCCGTGCGTTCGCCTACGCCGAGCTCTGCGAGGGCATCGAGGAAGGCTTGCGGCTTCGCGCCAAACGCTTTCTTCACCGTCAACGCCGTCCCGACGTTTGAGCTGACTTCGAACACCCGCTGCACCGAGATGGTCCCGTAGCCGCCGTGCTCCCAGTTCGAGTCGGTCATCGGGTGGCCGTGGAAGGTCACGCGCCCGCCTCCCGTCGCCACGCTGTCGGTGGGTTCGACACCGCCGTGCTCCATGGCGGCCATCAGCGAGGCAAGCTTCATCGTCGATCCGGGCTCCACCGCGGTGCCGAGGGCGTGGTTGTAGACCTCGGCGTATTCGGGGATGCTGTCGTTTGCTGTTTCCGGTGTGCGGCTGAGGTTCGCGATGGCCTTGATACGGCCGGTCTTGACTTCCATCAGCACGACCGTCCCCCACGCCGCCCGGTGGAGCTTCATCTGCTTCTCGAGCGCCCGCGCGGCCACGTCTTGCAGGTGGAGGTCGATGGTGGTGACGAGGTCCATGCCGGGGCGCGGCTCCACGATGTAGTCGTCGGAGACCGGCATCCACGCCCCGCCCGGGACCCGGCGCTGCAGCTGCCGCCCTTCGATGCCGGCGAGCTCCTCGTTCCACGCTTCCTCGATGCCCACGCGGTGCGCGTCGCGGTCGATGCCCACCGTCCGCCCGGCAAGCTCGCCGAACGGCTTGCGGCGCACGTCGCTGCGGTGGAAGGAGAAACCGGACTTGTAGCGGCCGAGCTTGACGAAGGGTAGGCGGGCGATTTCTTTTTGGTCCGTGTAGCTCACATTTTTGGCAATGAGCACGTTGCGGCGTCCTTTCCCCTTGCCGTCGAGCAGCAACTTGCGGAATTGCTGGGGTGTACGTTCGCCCAGCACCGCGCTCAGGCCGAGGCACAGGCTGTCCAAACTCGCCTCAAACTCGCTCCATTTCAACGATTCACACCGGCTGTCCCACCGGATTTCGTACACGGGAATGGACGTGGCGAGGATGTGGCCGTTCGCGGTGAAGATTTGGCCGCGGGTAGGGGTGATGTTGCGGACGCTGGCGACGTAGTTCTCGCCTGCGGCCACCCAGCGGTCGTGCTCGGCGTGTTGGATCCACAGGATGCGACCGAACACGCTGAACCCGAGGAGGATAAACATCCCAAACACGAGCCACACGCGGGCCGAAAGTTTGCGACCGCTGTTCATCGCTGTTCGAGCAAAATGGGCGGTGTGGTGGGCATGGCCAACCCGCTTGCGGCAACCCGTTCTTCGAGGGTGCTCTGCTGCAACAAGGTCTCGTACTCGGCCCGCAGCGTCTTGTACTCGGCCGACAGTTCGTCGAGCTGCCGGCGGGTGGCCTGCTTTTCGCGCTCTGTCCGTTCGAAGTGGTAGCCCAGCGCGATGTAAGCGATGAACAACGCGCTGACGAAGAGGATGTAAGGGATGTGGGCCACCGCGCTGTCTCCGGCGAGGAA
>CAMCYM010000114.1 GCA_945883885.1 Chryseobacterium gleum | reverse complement strand
CACTCGGGCGTGAGCTCCGGGTCCCGGCCGCGGGCGATGGCTTCTGCCGCGGTGTGCCGCTCCCACTGGTTGCTCCAGACCACTTTATAGGCACTCTCCCCCCTCTTTCGCAACGGGCGCGCGTACCCGGAAGTGGCCGACTTGCCCTGCCACCCTTCCAGCCCCAAACGGAAGCCACCGACTCCCGCAAACAACTCCACCACGCGCATACTAGCCATGCCCCGAATTTGGCCCAGAGACCGGGCAAATCCGCTTCAACCTCGCTCGATTTTTTGAACAACTTCCGGACTCTCCCGCGCTCCCTCCCTCGACAGCTTGACGATGGGGAGGTCCGCGGCGGCCCAGTCGAGTGCGGCGAAAGCGGGGTCGGACGGCGCAAGCCAGCACACGTCCGTGTGTTCGTTCAGGCGAAGGGCGGTCAGGTCCGCGGCCGTGCAGCGGTAGGCGTGCAGGTGGAGATGAAGGTCCGGATAGTGGTGGTCCACCACCGACAGCAGTTCGCCGACGTGGATGTCGAGGGCGAGCTCTTCGCGGATTTCGCGGGCCAGGGCCGCAGGGAACGACTCACCGGGCTCGGGCTTGCCCCCAGGGAATTCCCATTTCTCCGAGATGTAGGCGCGCTTGTTGGGGGCACGGCGGACG
The DNA here is from genome assembly GCA_945883885.1 of Chryseobacterium gleum. Classification (GTDB taxonomy): domain Bacteria; phylum Bacteroidota; class Bacteroidia; order Flavobacteriales_D; family Sanyastnellaceae; genus CAMCYM01. The sequence goes on along the minus strand of CAMCYM010000114.1, from coordinate 4,895 downwards.
CAGAGGATCCGGTCGCCGTCGAAGAGGACAGCGGCGACGACGGCCAGCGGTGGGGCGGGGTCCGGGGTCGGCATGGAACGAAGGTCGGGCAGGGAGGCGGAAGATCCAGGGCTGCGCTTGGGATTCGGGGAATTCAACATTAAATATGACTTGAGTCACCTTTCAGAACCCTGACCCGGGCCACCTTTGCTCCCGATTCGCAATCCTCTGAAACATGTCCACAATCCTCGTCCCCACCGATTTCTCAGACGGCTCGATGGCCGCCGTGCGCTACGGTATTGCTCTGGCTAACCGCACGGAAGGCGCGAAACTCGTGCTGTTTGCCGCCTACCACCTGCCGCCCCCACCGGCAGAACTCGCGTGGGAAGCCATCCAGCAATTTCACGGCCGGATCGAGGAGGATACGCGCAAAGGCCTTGCGGAACTGGAGTCGAGCGTCAACGCGCAGCTGAAGACCCCGTGCGAAGCCGTCTGCGTGCAAGGGCTCGCGGCCGATGCCATCCTCGATGCAATGGCCACGCATCGGCCGATGCTCACGGTGATGGGGTCGCGCGGGGCGACCGGGCTGGAGCGGGTCTTCTTCGGGTCGGTGGCGGCGGAGGTGGCGCAACGCACCGAGCAGCCCTTGCTCGTGGTGCCGGCATCGGCGACGGTGGCGAAGTTTGAGCAGGTGTTGTTTGCGACGGATTTCAAGGAGGGCGACGAGGATTTGGCCGCGCGGCTGCGCGGATATGCAGCCCAAGAGGGTCCGCTGCACATCACGTTCATCCACGTGGCAGACGGCAAGGAGCCGACGCTGCACGAACGCGCGCACCTCGAAGCATTTCAGCAACGGGCGCGCGCCGTCGCCGACGCCCCGGACATGGCCTTCGAATTCGTGCGGTACCCGGACGTGAGCGAGGCGGTGGAGGACCGGTTGCAGGACGGCGCGTTTGACGTGCTCGTGCTCGCTCCGGGGCATCGAAACTGGCTGAGCCGGTTGTTCGACCCGAGCGTAAGTGCGCAGATGATCAAGCATTTGACCGTCCCGGTGCTGCTCAGCCCATCGGCTCAAGGCTGATTGCGGGCCGCGCCGGCGTCGTGGCGCGGTGCCAAACTCCCGAAGGGTGGGCTGTTCAAAAGGTGGCGTACGACTTCCCCGTGCCGGCGGGGGGCGGGCGCTAAATTTGGCCCATGGCAACGAAAAAGGTGATCACAAAGGCCAGCGAGAAGTTTCTGCAGGCCTACATCAACAACGCGAGTCCGACCGGATTTGAAAGCTCCGGACAGCAACTCTGGCTGGACTATCTCCGGCCGTACATCGATTCCCACATCGTCGACACGTACGGCACGGTGGTCGGCGTCGTCAACCCGGATGCGCCGTACAAGGTGGTCATCGAAGCGCACGCCGACGAGATCAGCTTCTTCGTGCACTACATCACGAACGACGGCTTCATCTACCTGCGCCGCAACGGGGGCAGCGACCACATGATCGCGCCGTCGATGCGCGTGGACATCCACACCGAGAAGGGCCGGGTGAAAGGGGTGTTCGGTTGGCCGGCCATCCACGTGCGCGAGCCCGGCAAGGAAGCGCCGCCGAGCATGAAGAACATCTTCCTCGACGTCGGCGCGAAGGACAAGGCCGAGGTGGAAAAGATGGGCATCCACGTGGGGTGCGTGGTCACGTACGAGGACGAGTTCATGGTGCTCAACAAGGATTGGTTCGTCGGCCGCGCGCTGGACAACCGCGCCGGAGGCTTCATGATCGCAGAAGTCGCGCGCCTGCTGCACGAGGAGGGTACGAAGTTGCCCTTCGGATTGTACATCGTGAACAGCGTGCAGGAAGAAGTGGGGTTGCGCGGGGCCGAGATGATTGCCGAGCGCATTTCGCCGGACGTGGCCCTCGTGACGGATGTCACGCATTGTACCCAAACGCCGATGATGAACAAGGTGGAAAGCGGGGACATCGCGGCGGGCAAAGGGCCAGGAGTGACGTACGGACCTGCGGTCCAAAACAACCTCCTCAAGCGCATCATCGAGACGGCCGACACCGAGAAAATTGCCATCCAACGCATGGCGGCCAGCCGCTTCACCGGAACGGACACCGACGCCTTCGCCTACTCGAACATGGGCGTGGCCTCGGCCTTGATTTCGTTGCCGTTGCGGTACATGCACACCACGGTCGAGATGATCCACCGGGACGACGTGGAGAACTGCATCCGGCTCATCCTCGCCACGCTGAAGAACATCCAGCCGGGCGAGGACTTCAAGTACCTGCGCTGACGGCTCCGAGGCCCGGACCCGTTCTGGGCCTCAGAGCTCCGGCTCGGACAACGTGCATTCGATGCGTTCGGCCAGCTCGGCAATCCGGGCCCAGGCCGCCGCATCCGGGGCGGAACCGGGACGCACGAGCTCGAGCAGTTCGCGGTTGATGCCGCGGGCGGAGTCGATGAGGGTGGCGAGCGCGCCGGCGGCGCGGCGTTCCCGGCGGCGCTGGTGGTGCAGATGGGCGGCCTCGCGGATGAGGTCCGCCAGCTGGACCTCGTTCCAGGGCTTCGAGATGTATTTGTAGATCTGGCCCTTGTTGATAGCGTCGATCACCGCGTCGAGGTCCGCGTGTCCGGTGAGCAACATGCGCACCGGATCGGGGTAGTCGTTCATGATGAGTTCGAAGAACTCGACGCCGCTGATGTTGGGCATCTTTTGGTCCGAAATCAGGACCTCGATGGGGTGCTCGCGCAGCATCGCCACCGCGTCGGTGGGCTCGGTCGTCGTGTGGACGCGGAAGTCGCGCCGGAACGCCGCTTGGAAGGCACTGAGGTTGTGCGGCTCGTCGTCGATGTACAGGACGTGGATCATGCGGGAAAGCTGAGGATGAAGGATGTGCCGACGCCAAGTTCCGACTTCACCTCGACGCGCGCGCGGTGGTCCTTGAGGATGCCCATGGCGATGCTGAGGCCGAGGCCGGTGCCCTCGCCCACCTCCTTCGTGGTGAAGAACGGATCGAAGATTTGGGAACGGGTGGCTTCGTCCATTCCGACCCCGTTGTCGCCGATGCGGACCTCCACCCACCGGCCGGTCGCGTCCGTGATGAAGCGCGTACGCACGGCCACCTGCCGCGCATCGAGCGGTCGGTCCGTCGCCGCCACCGCGTGGGCGGCGTTTGTCAGCACGTTCATGAACACCTGGTTCAGGCGGCCGGGCTGGCAGGAGATGGAGGGCAAACCGCCCGCGAGGTCTACTGCCAGGGTGGTTTTGTCCTTCAAATTGCTGCGCAAGATGACGAGGGTGGACTCGAGCAACTCATTCACGTCGGCCGAGATGAAGGCATCTCCGTCCATCCGGCTGAAAATCCGGAGGCCGCGGACGATTTCCGACGTGCGGCGGGCGCCGTCTTCGATGCCGGTCAGCAATTCTTCCACTTCGCGCTGCGTGTAGGCGAGGTCGAGGTCCTCGGCGGAGCGCTGCAGCGCGGTGACCTGGGCGGCGAGGGCGGCGTCCGTGGCGTCGAGCGTGAGGGCGCCGTTGACGACGGTGTTGAGGTCGTCGATGTCTCGGCGCAGGGAATGGGCGGACGAAGTGACGAAGTTGATGGGGTTGTTCAGCTCGTGGGCGATGCCGGCGGTGAGTTGGCCGATGGAGGCCAGTTTTTCGTTTTGGACGAGCTGGTCCTGCGTGCTCCGGAGCTCTGCCATCGCAGCGCTCAGCTCCTGATTCGTCCGCTGCAGCTCGGACGTCCGCTCACGCACCCGCCCCTCCAGCTCGGAATTCTTCTCACGCACGAGCTGCTCATTCAACAACGACATGCGGAGCTGTTCTTCCTTCGCCTCCGCGCTTTCCCGCTTCAGTTGGTTGATCCGGCTGGCGAGGGCGAGGGACAGGAGCACGACCTCGATGGCGCTGCCCGCCGGCAACGAATAGAAGGTCCACGCGTTGTACGGAATGACGCCGAAGTCCTTCAGCACGAAGACGAGTACCGCTCCGATGAACACGCCGAAGGCCAAAAGAAAAAAGCCCGCGGGCCGGTAGCCCTGCATGAAGGCGGACGCGCTGGCATACACGAGCAGCGGGACCGCGAGCGCACAGAAGTTGATCAGGTTGTACGCCTCGGGGAGCAGACCGGCAAAGACGAGCACGAGGGCCACGCCGTACAGCATGGCATAGCCGTAGAGCACCTTGTTCAAGCGCGGCGTGTAGTCTTTCAACTGCAGAAAGACTTGCGCAAATCCCACGGTCACCCACCCGCTCAGGATGCCCGACAGGTGCGTCACCCGCGCGCCCGCCCACGAGCCCGGCTCTACGCCGAACATCGGGGCGTACCCGTTCAAGACGAGCTGCGTCCCGCCGATGACGAGCACGAACAGGGAGTAAATCAGGTAGCTCCGGTCGCCCACGCTGAAGTAGAGGAACAGGTTGTACAAGAGCATCACGGCGATGATCCCGGCGTAGGCCGCGAAAAAGAGGTTGCGCCGGTCTGCGTCGCGGTCGACGTCGCGGGGCCCGGCGAGGCGCATGGGAAGCAGCAACTGCGCGCCGGATTTCACGCGGATGAGCGCGGTCAGCTGGTCGCACGCGTCGAGGGGAACGGCGAAGCTGCGGTAGGTGCCGAAGTCGTCGAGGCCTTGCCCTTGCACGACCCGGCCGTCGCAGATGAAGTGGCAGTCGACGGCGTCGAGGGTGGGGTTTTGGACTTCGAGCAAGAGGCCGGATTCGACGGCTGGGTCGAGTACGAGCCGCAGCCACCGCTCCCGGTTCGAGGTGCCCAGGTTCGGGACGTCGGCGTCCAGGGGTGCCCAGTCGGAACGGGCGGCGAGGTCCTCGACGGAACGCGCTTCGGGAACGGAATCCGGAAGTACCTCGAGGCGGCGACCGAGGAAGGTTTGGCCGGAGGCCGACCAGGCCCCCGCAAGCAGCAC
>CAMCYM010000113.1 GCA_945883885.1 Chryseobacterium gleum | reverse complement strand
CACCCCCGCCACCTCGGCACGCAGGTCCCCCCCGCGCTCCCCGTCCGGCACGAACGTCCGCATCCACTCCGCCCACGACGTGCCCTCCGGCCACTCCAGCCGGACATCGTCCCGCACACACCCCAGCCCCACCAGGACGTCCCACGCCGCACAAAATCCCTCCCCCCGCAACGTGCCGCGGATCAGCGTGTCCACCCCGTCCAGCCCGTAGCGCTCCGTGTAGGCCAGGGAATCCCGGTTCGGGTAGCCGTCGTAGCGAACACCCGCCACCTCAACCGGTCGCACCGTCCGGAACACCCGATGCGGCGGTACGGCCCGCGGCATCCCGCCGGCCAGGAAGGTCGAGGTTCCGCTTTGGCCCGCGACCACCACGTTGCGCGGAGCCCAACTGAATTTGTAATGCCACGGGTTCGTGTCGCTCGCCGGCGCCGGCAATCCACCGCAGTAGCTCTCGAAATGCGTCACCTGAGCGCCGCCGGCCCGGAGGTCCGCCAGCAGGGCCATCGCGCTCAGGTGATCGATGCCCGGATCCAGCCCTAACTCACACAGCACGAGCACCCCCGCTGCACGCGCGGCCCCGTCAAGCGCCGCCATTTCTGGGGCGATGTAGCTCGGCGTGATCACCGGCACCCCGGCCGCGATGGCCACCGCCGCAATCGCCGGGTGGCCCGCCGCCGGCACCATCGAAATCACAAGGTCCGAGGCCGCAATGCGGGCATCGCGTTCTTCGGTTGCGCCGAGCTCCATCGGGAACACCGACCCGTGGGTCAGCCCGTGGGGATGCGCCGCCATGCGCGCCTCCACGGCCCGCACGTCCAAATCGCCCACCGTCACCCGGAACCCTGCATGCGGAGCCCGCGACAGCAGCCGGTCGATCAACGAGGAACTGGAGCGTCCAGCTCCGAGGATGAGAATTTGCTTCATCGACCGGGGGCGTTCGTTGCGCCGCGCGAAGGTAGCGCCTGTGGCACGGTTTGTGCCCTCTGCACCGGGACTTGCCTAACTTCGGCCTGCCATGACGCGAACCGATTTCCTCCTTGCCGCACGCCGGCTGGCGCTTCCTGTCGCCGCGATGTTCCTCGTCCTCACCGGCACGGGCTGCAACGGCTCGAAGGCCTTCACGAAGCGCGGCGCGAAGATGGAGGAGGCCGGCATGATGGAGCAGGCGGCCGGGTTCTACTTCACTGCGGTGCAGAAGGACAAGATGAACACGGAGGCGATGCAGGGGCTGCGGCGCACCGGGCAGTGGGTGCTCAACGACCGGCTGACGGCCTTCGACGGGGCGATGCTGCGGGACGAGAAAGCCGCTGCGGTGAAGGCCTACGAGGAAGCGGATGCCTACTTTAAAAAGGTGGACGCCCTGGGCGTACGGTTGGATTTTCCGGAAACCAAACGGATGGCGTACAGCCAGGTCAAGAACTCCCACATGGACGACCTGTACCGCGCGGCCTCGCGGGCCCTGGAGGACGAAAAATTCGACGCCGCCTTGACCGATCTGACGGAAATCCTGCGCCTCGACCCCACCTACAAGGACGCACGCGCACTCGCCGACGTGGCGTACTGCGAGCCCCGCTACCGCCAAGGCACGACCGCCCTCGCCGCGAAGACCTACCGCGCCGCCCACACCGCCTTCAAAGCCTGCACCGACCGGCTCGCCACCTTCAAGGACGCGGCCGCCCGCCGCGACGAAGCCCTCGCCGCAGGCCAATTCACCGTCGCGCTGCTCCCCTTTGCAAACGGCACCACCCGCGTGAACGTCGACACAAAGCTGCGCAGCTACGTCCAGCAGCGGCTGAGCGAATCGACCGACCCCTTTTTGAAAATCGTCGACCGCGAAAACCAGGCCCTCATCTTGCAGGAGCAGCAGATGGCCCTGAGCGGCGTGCTCAATGCCACGACCGCAGTCCAAGTCGGCGGCCTGTTGGGTGCAAAAGCGATGCTGAAGGGCATCGTCGTCGACTGCGACGTGGTGGATACGGAACTCGAGCGCTACCAGCGGCAGGGCATGGAATCCTACCAGGTCGAGCGGGTGAACTCGGAAGGCAAGAAGTACACAGAAACCGAGTACCGCCCCGTGCAGTACATGGAATTCGCGCAGACGCGCCAGGTCAAGGTGACCTTCAACGTGCAGCTGATTTCGCTCGAAACGGGCGCGACGCTTGCTTCCGAAATGGTCACGCACACGGAGCACGACGCAGTGCGGTATGCGAAATACTCTGGCAATGTGCAGAATATCTATCCGACGCATGCCTCCGGCGGGGTGAACCGGGCGGGGCGCGCCGAGCTGCAGGCGCTGCTCGGGGCGCGCCAAAATCCGAAAGACGAGTCGCTGATGATCAACGCCGCAATGGAAGCCACCGCGTTGCGTGTTCGGTCCGTAGTCGAGAACCAACTCCGCATCCTCGTCCCATGAAGGCAGCCGCCGCTGCCCTGCTGGCCTGCGTGGTCGTCCTCGCTGCGGCCGGGTGCGGAGCGAAGAAACCGGCGGCGGAGGTGTTGCCGGTTTGGGCCACCGCCCGGCCCTCTTTGCCCGGCTACTACATCGGCATCGCCTCTGCCTCGAAGGACCAGCACCCCTTCGACGCCATGGACGCCGCGAAAAAACGAGCCCTCGCCGACCTCGCCACGGAAATCCGGGTCCGCGTCGAATCGAACTCGGCCCTCCAAACGTCCCAACACAACGACCTGGTCAGCCAGCAGTTCCGCCAGCAGATCTCCAGCACCTCCGCCGAAAACCTCGAAGGCTACGAGCTCGTCGGCAGCCACGAGGACGCCCGCGAGGCCTGGGTGTACTACCGGCTTTCCCGCTCCACGTGGGAGCGCATCCTCGCCGAGCGGCGCGCCGCCGCAGCCGCTGTGGCAGGGGGCTTCTACACTTCGGGACTGGCGGCGCGCGGGGCGCGGGACGCCGTGGCGGCGGTGGACCGGTGCTACCGATGCCTCGCGGCGCTCGCGCCGTTCGCGGGCGAAACGATGCTGTGGCGGGATGCCGGCGGGGCGGAGGTCGCCCTGGACCGCGCTTGCCTCGACGCGGTGACGAACTTGTTGTCCGGCGTAGCACTGAAACCCGCCGCCACCGCGGTCGAGCTCGTCCCGGCTGCGGGCTACCGCGGATCGCTCGACGTGCAAGTCTTCCTCGATGGCGCCGCTGCCCCCAACTTCCCGGTGGTGGCCCGCTACCACCGCGGCACGCTCCCGCGCCGCCTCGAACTCACCACCGATGCAAACGGGGTGGTGGCGGTGCCGTTGGACGGATTCGATCCAGGGACCCGCGCAGCCGACCTCCGCATTTCCGTCGACCTCGACCGGCTGCTCCCCCGTCCCGGCGGGGGCGTCGACGTGCCTGCGCTCCGCAACCTGCCCGCCCCGGAAGTCACGGTGCCCGTCAAACTCATCGCCCCCACAGTGGCCATCGCGGCCACGGAAAAAGCCTTCGGACGACCGGTGCGTTCCGCCCAACTCGCTGAAGCCCTGCGCGCGGCGCTTTCCGAGCGAGGCTGCGCACTGACGGAAGATGTGCGCACGGCGGACCTGCGCATCACCATCGAAGCGGATACCCGCGAAGCCGGTTCCGGGAGCGGATTTTTCACCGCCACGCTCGATGCGTCGGTCGTCATCCGAGGAGTGGACAATGCCGTCATTCTCCAGCGCAACCTCGAGCGCATCAAGGGTGTGCAGCTGAATTTTGAGTCCGCTTCTGCGGAGGCCTACCGCAAAGCAGGCCAAGAACTCCGCGGGGCATTTCTCGATGAATTGCTAAAATCGCTGTACCGGTAAGGGCCTTTTTTTAAGTTTGGCACGGCTCTTGAGCCGGGCAGAAAAACACCATTCCTTTGAAACTCTGAATCTTGAAACCCATGAAGTTCCACACCTTCCTCCTCATCGGTGGCGCGGCCACTGCCCTAGCCCTCGGCGGTTGCAAAAAAGACGAGGCCGTAACGTCAACCCCGGATACGCGCGGCGAAACCCGCATCGTCGAGTACTGCTCGGGCGACCAGTACCTCCCGAACAAGGACTTCTTCCGCGCCTCCGCCACCGGCACCAGCCCACAGCGCGAGATTGCAAAAAAGATTGCACGCCAAAACGCAGAAGCCACCCTCGCCCGCGCCATCCAAGCCACCGTCGAGACGGTAGCGGAGAACCAAGCCACCCAGCTCGGCTTCAACAACACCGAAGAAGCGACCAGCAAGTTCAACGAGCTCTCCCGCACCATCGTGAACCAGCAGCTCACCGGCGCCATCACGATCTGCCAAGAGCTCACCCAGGCCCAGGACGGCAAGTACATCGCCTACCTCGCCATCGAGCTTTCCGGCGGCAAGATCGCAGACGCCTACATCTCAGGGCTGAAGCAGGAGGAGCGCATCCGCGCCGAATACAACTACGACCAGTTCAAGAACACCTTCGAACAGGTCATGGAGCAATACCGGAACAAGTAAGCCACGCGGCTTGCAGTTTCGTTCGTTTAGATGTCGCCCAAAAGCCCGCCGCGAGCGGGCTTTTTAGTTTCAGTTTGAGTTTGAGCGCGGCGAAGCCGCGACTTGGTTCACAGGCAGCATGCCACCGCCGCCGCCGCGAGGCTCATGCCGCCGCACCCGTCGTTGCGCACTGCCACCGTATAGCCATTACGCCCCTGATAGACCTTGTCGCCTGAAATCCGGCCGATGACATCGTAGCCGCTGTTCCCGCTGTAAATTTTGTCGCCGTCGACACGCGCGATGACCGTATAGCCGCTTGCACCTGAGTAGATGCGGTTGTTTTCAAAGCGGACTGCGACTTGGTAGCCGCTGGCTCCGAGGTACACGCGGCCATTTTCTACGCGTGCGGCCACCTTGTAGCCGTTGGGGCCTGAGTAGACCTTGCATTGGGCCGCCGCGAAGGTGGAAATGCACAAGCCTGCGACAAGAAGCAGATTTTTCATGTTCACGTGTTTGCCCGATTACTTATCTAAATGTAAACCAAATTCCCCCTCATCCCTCACACTCACACTGTTTCCCGCGGCGAAGCCGCGCCTCATCCCTCACACTCACACTGTTTCCCGCGGCGAAGCCGCGCCTCACTCCTCCCCTTCAGCGCGAAGGGACGCCTCGTTCCAAACCGCCACTCCCGCGCGAGAAGCCGGGTGCTCCGCCCGCCAAGCCGCGACGTGCGCAAGCCAATTGCGAAGCATGCGCGGACCCTCGGGGGTGAGGACGGATTCGGGATGGAACTGGACAGCGACGATGGGGAGGGTGGCATGGGCCAAGGCCATCGGGAGGCCGGAAAGGTTGCGGGCGGTGACAGTGAGGACGCGGGGAAGCTCGTCGTCGTCCACCACCCAACTGTGGTAATGGCCCACCGGAGTCGGGCAGGGGACGCCGGCGAAGAGGCCGGTGGGCGCAAAGTCGGTGAGCGGCGTCGCCACGCCGTGCAGGACGTCGGGCAGGTTGCGCAGGGTGCCGCCGAAGTGCTCGGCGATGGCTTGCATGCCCAGGCAGACGCCGAGGAGGGGCATGCGGTGGGCCGCCGCGACGGTGATGGCGTTCAGAGTTTGGCCGGCCTCACGCGGGATGCCAGGCCCGGGCGACACGACCACTCCGTCGTAGCCTACAATGCCGGCCGGCACAAGCGCATCGTTGCGGTGCACATCCACCTCCACCCCGCCGCCCGCCGACACGAGCGCGTGCTGCAGCGCATCG
>CAMCYM010000112.1 GCA_945883885.1 Chryseobacterium gleum | reverse complement strand
GGCCGAGGTGGTCGCTGGCGTAGGCCTGCAGCAGGCGCAGCCCCGCCGTCGCGTGCCCTTCGCGCCGCCGCGCCGCATCGACGACGATGCCGACGCCGGCTTTCCCGTTGCGCGCATCAATGGCATACAGGTCCACGGCCCCCACGGCGCTTCCGTCCGGAGCGACCAGCATCAGGCGCAGGCTGCCCTCGGCAAAGGGGTCCGCGTCGGTGGTGGCATAGCGGACGAGGGCTTCGAGGGAAAGGGGCGCGAGACGGGCGCCGATCCACCACTCTTCCGAGCGGTTTTCCCAAACATACAGCCGGGCCGCATCTTCGGGCTCGAGTGCCCGCAACCGGTGGCCTGCCTGCGACATGGCCGCGAAGATAGCCCGGACGGTGAGTACCTTGCGGGCATGGTGAAGGGATTTCTGGCCGCGGTGGCCGTGGCGTGCTGCGCGGGCTGCACGGTCAACAAGGACCTGATGTTCCGCACGGACGAGGGCTTCGCGTTCGCGGACCTTGCGACGATTTCACAGGAGGAGTACCGGATTGCGCCGAACGATCTCCTCGCCTTTCAGCTCTATTCGAATGGGGGCCAAAGGTTGCTCGCAGGCACCGCCGGAACGCTGGAGGCAAGCGGAAACCAAGGGGTGCTGGCCCAACAGACGGCGAACTTCCGGGCGGGGATCCCCTATTTGGTCCTGCCCGACGGGCAGGTCGAACTGCCGGAAATCGGGAACCTCCCCCTCGCCGGGAAGACGCTCGAAGAGGCGGAACAGGCGGTCGAGGCGGCCTACGCTCACCTCTACCACGATCCGTTCGCGGTCCTGCAAGTCACGAACAACCGCGTCCTCGTCTTCCCCGGCGCGGCCGGCGCCGCCACGGTCATCACGCTGACCGCCCCGAACACGACGGTGCTCGAGGTCCTTGCCCTCGCCGGCGGAGTGGCCGCCCGCGGCAACGCCTCCCAGGTCAAGCTCATCCGCCGCACCGCCACCGGCCACCAGGTGTACCGGATGGACCTGAGCACCGCCGCCGGCCTGTCCGCCGCCAGCACGGTGGTCCAAGCGAACGACGTCCTCTACGTCGACCCCGTGCCGGACGTCGCCTCGGAAGTCCTGCGCGACATCAACCCCATCGTCTCCATCGTCTCTTCGCTGAGCGTCCTTTGGGCCCTCCTCACGAACGCACTCTGACCGCCATGCCGCTCGAAACGAATTCGACTCCCCTTGCAGGCCTGCTGCTCGTCCGGCCCCGGCGCTTTGCGGACGCGCGTGGCCATTTCGAGGAAACGTGGAATGCAGACGATTTTGACCAAACGGTCGGCCGGCCCGTCACCTTCGTGCAAGACAACGCCAGCGTCTCGGCGGCCGGTGTGCTCCGCGGCCTGCACTTCCAGCGGCCGCCCATGGCCCAAGCGAAGCTCGTCCGCTGCACCCACGGCGCCATCTTCGACGTCGCGGTCGACCTCCGGCCCGACTCTCCCACCCGGGGCCACCACTTCGCGGTCGAACTCACCGCCGACTCCGGCTGGCAGCTCTTCATCCCCGAGGGCTTCGCCCACGGCTTCCTCGCCCTCACCGACGGCGCCCACGTCCACTACAAATGCACCGCCCCCTACAGCCCCGCCCACGAGGGCTCCCTCCGCTGGGACGATCCGCACCTCGCCATCCCGTGGCCCCTCGCAGCCCCGCCGCTGCTCTCCCCGAAGGACGCGGAGGCAGAGGGGTGGGGATAGAGATTGAGGGAACAGATTGAGGTTGAGATTGAGGACGGGATTGGGATTGAGATTGAGATTGAGGGCGAGATTGAGGTTGGGATTGAGGGCGAGGGGGGGTGTTTTGTGGATAAGTTCAGGCGGAGAATTGAGGCTATTCCTTTGTTTGTCTGTAACTTAAAGCATGGAAACAAAGCAGCTAGACGTGTTTGAGAAGACGCAGGTTTGGACCCTTAAGATGCGTGCGATGGCCCGATCTGCGCACAGCGACCGCTTCATTCTCAGCCAAATCCAAAACGCAGCCGTCAGCGCGCACCTCAACCTCGTCGAAGGCAACGCCTCCATCTACCCGGCCGAGCAATTGAAGTTCTTTTCGACGGCCCGCGGCTCCGTCGCCGAGGCCCTCGCCGGCATGGACCTCCTGGTCGCGGAGCAACGCGTGCCCCAGTCCCTCGCCGAGGAACTCCGCACCGCCGGCGATGAAGTGTCGCGCATGCTTTGGGGCCTCATGCGCTCCCGGATGAAGAAACGGGCCGTGTAACAGATCGAGATGGAGAACGGGCGCGGCGAAGCCGCGCAGACTGAGAACGAGATTGAGATTGAGAACGGGCGCGGACGGCTGGTGTTGCCAGGTGAGTCCCGGACCAGCCCTCAATCTGTGTCCTCAAACGCGCTCTCGTCCCCAACCCCAATCTCAATCTGTTTTCTCAATCTCAATCTCAATCTCAATCTCAATCTCAATCTGTTTCCTCACCCCCAACCCCCCACCTCCCCCAGCCGGATGCCTTTCTCCGTGTGGACGACCGAGCAGGTGGCGTGGACGGGGTCATGCTCGAGGAAGAGGATCCAGTTTTCGTCCGCGGCTTGGCCGAGGAGCAGGGCCTTGTCTTCGAGGGTGAGGAGCGGGCGGGTGTCGTAGCCCATGACCCAGGCCGCGGGGACGTGGCCGGAGGAGGGGAGGAGGTCGGCCATGAAGGCGAGGCGGCGGCCGGAGGGGTGGGGAAGGACGGCGATCATTTGGCTTTCCGTATGGCCATCCGCGAAGAAAATGTCGAGCCCGGGGAAGCGGTCCGCCAGCGCATTGCGGGTCCAGCGCCCGTCGCGTGGGATGAACTGGAGCTGCCCGCTCGCCTCCAGCGGCAGGATGTTCTCGGCCAGGAACGAGGCCTTTTCGCGGGCATTCGGGCGCACCGCCCAGTCCCAGTGCTGTGCACAGCTGTGGTAGCGGGCGTTCGGGAAAGACGGAACGAGCTGGCCGTCAGCGCGTCGCAGCACCGCGCCGCCGACGTGGTCGAAGTGCAGGTGGGTCAGCAGCACGTCGGTGATGTCCGCGCGGGAGAGGCCCAGCCGCGCGAGCTCGCTGTCGAGGGTGGTGGAGCCGTGCGGGTGGTAGTGGCTGAAGAATTTGGCATCCTGCTTATCGCCTAATCCGGTGTCGATCAACAGCGTATAAGGTCCATTCACGACGAGCAGCGACCGCATGGCCCACGTGCACAGGTTGCGCTCGTCGGGCGGATTGACCGTTTGCCAAAGCGACTTCGGGACCACGCCGAACATCGCGCCGCCGTCGAGTTTGAAGTACCCGGTCAGGATCGTATGAAACTCCATGGCCCGAAGGTAGCGGGTGCTGTACCTTCGAAGGGTGCGCGGACTTCGCCTGCTCTTCCTCGTGTTTTCCGTGTGCGCGGTGCCCGCGGCCCACGGCCAAACATGCGGCTGGGGCGACTACTACTTCGTCCTCGCGGTGGAATGGGTCCACCCGGTCACGGGCAAGCCAGTCCGCGGCGTCGATGCTGTCGTGGTGAACCGCGACGGCATCCCGGTCCGACGGGGCGAGGTGAAGGTGCGGCGGGACGACCTGCCCGGCCTCGGGCGTCGCCGGTCGGCGCTGATCGAAAGGTCGTGGCTGAAGCCGGGTGCCGAAGCCGAGCTTTACTTCCGCATCGTCCACCGCGGCGACACGCTGCTTCACCGGATCCCGCTGGGCGAAGCCGTGCACGTCTGCAATTCTGGTTTCCTGGATTCTCGGCGCACGTGGAAGCCCACCGATCATCGGCCGCAGAACCGGCTGAACCGGCCCTTCGGGGTGGTGCGCATTCCGGTGCCGGTGGACGGCCTGTATCCCCCGTCGCAGCCGCCGGTGGTGGCCCCGCCGCCGCCGCTCGTGGTGGAGCGGACGCCGGTGCGGCTTCCGCCCGTGGATTCCTCGGCGTGCGTGCATCCCGAGTCGGGGTGGGAGCGGTTTGCGGTGTTTTCTGCGCAAGACGGCCGGGCGCGGGTGCGCACGGGGTTCAGGTTTCGCAATGCGTGCAGCGCGCCGCTCGACATCGCCAGTTTTACCGTGTGGCCGGGAGGGTTTGCGGGGGAAGTGCCGCGTTCGGTGGCACCGGGGGGATGGTGCGAGTTGGAGTTTGACGAGGCCGTGGCGGTGCCGCCGGGTTCGTTGCGGTACATCGAGGTGACGGGGCACTTTTGGGCCGGAAACGCAGAGTACGCGTCGCCGATTCTGCGGGCGTTTCTGGTCGGCGAAGGGACGGCGATGTCGGAAGGGGTTTGGCGTGGCACCACGGGCCACGACCCCCGCCCGCATGCTTTGCAGCTTCACGGGGGCGGTGCGCGCTTCGGCCCGGTCGCCGCGGACGGTCGGCTCGAGGGCCGCTGGATGCAGTTCGATCCGGATTTTCGGCGCATCGCGGATACGCTGTTCACGGAGCCGCTCCGGCCGGTGCACCGCATCTATGTGGTGGAATGGGATCCGCGTGTGCTGGCGGCGGCGGGGCGGACGCCGGACCAGGCGCGGGCGGCTTTGAGCCGGCGCTTTCCAGCGGTGCCATGGACGCAGCTTTCCAGTGCGTGGGCGATTGATCTGACGGCGATTCCGGAACAGGTTGCAGATGCGGTGGTGGCGGATTTGGCCGTGGCGCCGGGGATTTTGCGGCTCGCGCGGGTGCATGCGCTCCCGCAGGGGCCTCCGGGGTGGCTTGCGGGTCCGGTGGACATCCGCTGCACGCCGGGGCTGGCGCCGGTAGAATGCATGCAGTGCCTCAGCGAAGTGGCGCTCTTCGGACCGCCCGCGAACCGAACGCAGGAAGGCGAAACGCGCGCCTTGATTCGGTTAGAATTGAATGGCAAGTTGCTCGATGAGGCGATGTTCGAGGCGCTCCATGCGCTTCTGGACCTGCCGTGTGTGTCGGAAGTTTTGCCGTTGAACGGCGCTACTTTGGGGCCATGATGCTGGTCTTTGCGGCACTGGCCGCCTGTGCAGCTTCGCTGCTCACGTTCTTCTCGGGCTTCGGTCTGGTGACGGTGCTGACGCCGTTTTTCATTGTGCTGTTTCCTGTGGAGACCGCTGTACTGGCAGTGGCGCTGGTGCATTTGGCGAACAACGTGTTGAAGGCAGGACTGGTCGGGCGGCATGTGGATGTGGGTGTGGCTTTGCGGTTCGGGCTGCCTGCGGTTGCCGGGTCGGCGGTGGGGGCTGTGGCGCTGGGGTGGCTGGCGGTGGGTCCCGGGGGGTGGGCGTGGAGCTGGGGAGGGCTGGAGGGGACGGTGCGCCCGGCCTCGGCCGTGCTCGGGGCCATGATGGTGGCGTTCGCGGTTCTGGAACTACGGCCTCCGAAAGACCTGGGCAAGCGCGGGCTCGTCGCAGGCGGGCTCCTCAGCGGCTTCTTCGGCGGGCTAACGGGGCACCAAGGGGCGTTGCGGTCGGCCTTCCTGGTGCGGGCGGGACTTGAACCGAAGGCCTTCGTCGCCACGGGCGTGGCGATTGCCCTCGGGGTGGATGCGGTGCGGCTTGCGGTGTACGGTGCCACCTTCAAACTTGCCGCGCTGGCGGAGGCGTGGCCGTTGCTCGCCGCAGCGATGGGTGGCGCGGCCGTGGGGTCCATTGCCGGCGCTCGGCTGCTGCATCGGTTGACCATCCGCGGTCTGCAACGCATCGTGGCGGTGCTGTTGTTGATCACGGGGATTGCGACGGCGGCGGGGGTGATGGGGTGAGATTGAGATTGAGATTGAGATTGAG
>CAMCYM010000111.1 GCA_945883885.1 Chryseobacterium gleum | reverse complement strand
AGTGGGCGTAGCGCTGCATGAAGCGCACGTCGTTGCGCAGCTCAGGGAACGAGGTCAGGACGACGTCGGCGCCTTCGAAGTCGCTGTGCAGCAGGTGCTCGAGCAACTCGTAGGCTGCTGCGGGAGAGCCGCCGAACAAGAGGGAGATGAACTTGCGGTACATCAAGTCGCCGTTGCCGCCGAGGGCTTTGAGACCGTCTTCGATGAGGGCGAGGGCGCCGGCGTGGTCGCCGGTGCGTTGGCGGTTGTCGACCCACTCGTACCACGCGTCGATGTGGGCGGGTTCGAGTTCCAAGGCCCGGATGTAGTGCGGCTCGGCGAGGGAGTGGAAGCCGAGTTTCTTTTGGGCGTTTCCGAGCAGGATGTGGCCTTCCGTGAGGTCGGGGTCGAGGGCGATGGAGCGCTCGTAGAAGGCAATTGAGCCGGTGACATCGCCGCGGGCGTCGGCCAACGCACCCAGGCCGAGGTAGGCCTCAGAGAAGGTCGGGTCGAGGTCGAGGCATTCGCGGTAGTAGGCTTCGGCCGACTCGAGGCTGCCCATCCGTTCGAGGCATTCGCCCATGTAACAGGTGGTTGCGGGCGAAGCGGGCTCGAAGTCGAGCGTTTCCTTGTAGGTGTCGAAGGCTTCGCCGAACCGCTCGAGGGCGAGGAGTGCTTCTGCTTTTTGGTGGTAGGCTGGGCCAAACCCGCCTTCGATTGCAATCGCGAAATCGTAGGCGTCGATGGCTTCGAGGTACTGGTTCGCGGTCAGCAACGCGTTGCCGAGGCTGTACCAGGCGGCGAAGGCATAGGGGTGCGCCTCGAGGTGGGCGCGGAAGTACGCGATGGCGG
The DNA here is from genome assembly GCA_945883885.1 of Chryseobacterium gleum. Classification (GTDB taxonomy): domain Bacteria; phylum Bacteroidota; class Bacteroidia; order Flavobacteriales_D; family Sanyastnellaceae; genus CAMCYM01. The sequence continues at coordinate 4,904 of CAMCYM010000111.1, read as the reverse complement.
TGTCCGTCGAGCCGACCTTGTCGAAGCAAAACGCGAGCTCGTACAGGGCCGTTTCATTCTCCGGTTGCTGGTCCACCGCTTCGCGCAGACAGCGGATGGCGCGGTGCCATTCGCCGAGGTTTTCGTGTTCGAGGGCGATTTCGAGCAGCAGCTCCTGCTTCATCTCGTCGTCGGCCCATTCGAGGGCTTTGCGGAAGTGCTGGATCGCCAGGCGGTGTTCCTGCATTTGGCTGTACACGCCGCCCAGCGTGGCCCACGCCTCGTCGTTCGTGGGTTCCAAGGCGAGCACTTCGCGCAAGACCGGAATGGCCTTCACATGCTGTCCGCTGTGGGACAACAGCTGGGCCGTGCGCAGCTTAAACGTCGGATTTCCAGGGAACAGCTCCTCCGCATACTTCAGCACCGCACGCGCCTTGCGTTCCTCGCGGTGCTCCATGTAAAAGTCCAGCAAGCCGTCCAGCTCGTCCGCGTCGAAGAATTCACGGGCTCCGCTGGAGACCATGCCCTCGAAGCGGCGCGCTAACGCGCTGAACTCCTGCTCGTCATAGGGTCTTCCTTCCTCGTTCATACGGCGGACGCGTTAAGCTCACACAAAGCTAACGCCACAATGGACGGAATCCTACCTTCGCGCCCATGCTGATTGCTTCAATTTCTGGGATCCGCGGCACGTGGGGCGGTCCGGCTGGGTCGGGATTGACGCCGCCGGACGTGGTGCGGTTTGCGGCGGGGTACGCGTGGTGGCTCCGGACGACATCGGGGGTGGAGCGGCCGAAGGTGGTCGTGGGGCGCGATGCCCGGCTGAGCGGTCCTGCGCTGCGCGACCTCGTCGTGGGTACGCTCGCCGCATGCGGGGTCGACGTGGTGGACCTCGGACTCAGCACGACGCCCACGGTGGAACTCGCCGTCACCGGCGAGGCGGCCCAAGGGGGCATCGTGCTCACGGCCAGCCACAACCCGCGGGAGTGGAACGCCCTGAAGCTGCTCGATGCCCGCGGCGAATTCCTGGGGGCGGCCGACGGCGCGCGCGTCCTCGAACTCGCGCGGGACTTGCCGGCATTTCCCCCGGTGGACGCGCTGGGCGCCGTGCGCCCGGACGGCGGCTGGCTTGAGAGGCACGTCGCCCACGTCCTCGGGCTGGCCCTGGTCGATGCCGTCGCCGTCCGCGCCGCCGGCCTCCGCATCGCCGTGGACGCCGTGAATTCGTCGGGAGGGGTCGCCGCGCCGATGTTGCTGCGGGCGCTGGGGTGCGAGGTCGTCGAGGTGCACTGCGCTCCGACGGGGGACTTCGCCCACAACCCCGAGCCGCTTCCTGCGCACCTCGGCGACCTCATGGAAGCCGTCGTGCGGGAGGGGTGCCACCTGGGCATCGCCGTCGACCCGGACGTAGATCGTTTGGCCTTCGTGACCGAGACAGGAGGGTGGTTCGGCGAGGAGTACACGCTGGTCGCCGTGGCGGATTACGTGCTGGGGGCCACCCCGGGACCGGTGGTCAGCAATTTGAGTTCGACCCGGGCGCTGAAGCTCGTGGCGGACCGGCACGGCTGCCCGTACACGGCCAGTGCGGTGGGCGAGGCCCACGTCGTGGCCGAGATGAAGCGGGTGGGTGCCGTGCTGGGCGGCGAAGGCAACGGCGGCGTCATCTATCCGGAGTCGCATTATGGCCGCGATGCGCTGGTGGGGATCGGGCTGTTTTTGAGCCATTTGGCCCGCTCGGGTCGGACGGCGTCGGAGCTGCGTGCCGGGTATCCCGAGCTGGCGATGTCGAAGGACAAGCTCGACCTGCCCGATGCGGGCGTCGAGCGGGCCCTCGAACGCTTGGTCGCCAGCACGCCGGAAGCCCGCGTCACGACCATCGACGGCGTGAAATTCGACCTCGCAGAAGGCTGGGTCCACCTGCGCCGCTCAAACACCGAGCCCATCTTGCGCATCTACGCGGAAGCCGCCGACGAGGCCGCCGCCGCCGCGCTGGGTACCCGGTTCCGCACCCGCCTCGAGGGGCTGCTGCGGGAAACGTCCGAAGAATCCATCGCAACCCTTTGATCCCGAAGCACGCAATGAACGTGTACCTGGACAACGCCGCCACCACCCGCATCGCCCCGGAAGTCCTCCAAGCGATGTGGCCCGTCATGCACGAGGTGTACGGCAACCCCTCTTCAAGCCACGCCGAAGGCCGCCGCGCCCGGGTGCTCATCGAACAGAGCCGCCGCAGCATTGCGGGCCACCTCCACTGCCATCCTGCGTGCCTCGTATTCACTTCGGGCGGCACGGAAGCCGACAACCTCGCCTTGCGCGCCGCCGTGCGCGACCTCGGGGTGGAGCGCATCCTCACGTCACCCGCGGAGCACAGTGCGGTGGGCAAGACCGCTGAATCGCTGGCGCGCCGCTACCCCGTGGTCCTCGAACACGTCGCGCACCGCCCCGACGGCACCGTCGACCTCGAACGGCTCGCGGAACAGCTTGCAAACGGGCCGCGGACCCTCGTCAGCCTGATGCACGCAAACAACGAAGTGGCCGCGACGCAGGACCTCGAAGCCATCTGCGCACTGTGCCGGACCCACGGCGCCCTCTTCCACAGCGACACGGTCCAAACCATGGGGCACTACCGCTTCAACCTCAGCGAGTTGCCCATCGACTTCATCACCTGTTCCGCCCACAAATTTCACGGACCGAAGGGCATCGGCTTCCTCTACGTCCGCCAAGGCCTGCGCATCGGCGGTGCCATCGAGGGCGGAAGCCAGGAGCGGTCGATGCGCGGCGGCACGGAAAACTTGCACGGCATCGTGGGGCTCTCGGCCGCAATGGAAAGCGCCTACCGCGACCTCGAGGCGCACGAAACCCACATCCGCGCGATGAAGCAGCGAATGGTGGAGGGGCTGCGGGAGCGGGTGCCGGGTGTCCGTTTCAACGCGGAATCCGACCGCCCCGACCGGCTCTACACCGTGCTGAACGTGTCCTTCCCCCCGCACCCGAACGCGGGCATGGCGCTTTTCCTGCTCGACCTCGAGGGCATCGCCTGCTCCGGAGGGAGTGCCTGCTCCAGCGGTGCCACCCTCGGCTCACACGTGCTGCGCTCCCTCGGCTACCACGATCCGACGCGGGCGAGCTTGCGGTTTTCGTTCAGCCGGTTTACCACGGCCGAGGAAATTGACCGCGCCCTCGAGGCCATCGAGCGGGTGCTTGTGCGGGTGCCGGCGGTGCACCGTACCTGAGTTTCGTTACCTTCGTTCTCGCAACTGCCTGCCTCATGCCCATCAACACGCTGTTCAACTGGTACATCCGCAGGCGCATGGCGCACATCACGCTGGTGCGGGATACGCCGGTGGAAGCCCAGCTCGCGGTCTTTGCGGGGCTCATGCAGCGGGGTGTGGGGACGGCCTTCGGGAAAGAACACGGGTTGCAGGAGGTGAAGACGTTGCGCGAGTTCCGTCGCCGGGTGCCGGTGCGGACGTACGACGAGCTGAAGCCGTGGATTGAGCGGGCCCGGGCGGGGGAGGAGGACGTGCTTTGGCCCGGCAGAACGCAGTGGTTTGCGAAGAGCAGCGGCACCACGGCCGACCGGTCGAAGTTCCTTCCGGTTACGGAAGATGCCCTGGAAAGCTGCCACTACGCGGGCGGCAAGGACTTGCTGGCGCTGTACTGCAGCCAAGTGCCGGAAGCCCGCCTGTACCAAGGTCGGAGCCTGGTGCTCGGCGGGTCGAGCGAGCTGCATCCCGACGGAATCGGCGGGTACACGGGCGATTTGAGCGCCATCATGATCCGGAATTTGCCCTTCTGGGTGGAGGCGCGTCGGACGCCGGGACGCGACATCGCCCTGATGGCGGACTGGGAGCGCAAGGTGGACGCACTGGCGGAGGCGACGCGGCGCGAGGACGTGCGCGTGCTGGCCGGGGTGCCGAGCTGGATGCTGGTCGTGGCGAAGCGGGTGCTGGAGCTCTCGGGCGCTTCTTCGCTGGGCGAAGTTTGGCCCCACCTGCAACTCTTCATGCACGGAGGCGTGAGCTACACCCCCTACCGCGCGCAGTTCGATGCCCTCTTTGCCGGCACGCAGCGCCCGGTGGATTGCATGGAGACCTACAACGCGTCGGAGGGCTTCTTCGGGATTCAGGACCGCGTCGGCGCAGATGACCTGCTGATGATGCTCGACTACGGCATCTACTTCGAGTTCATGCCGTTGTCGGAGTTGGGCTCGGAGCATCCGGAAACGCTGGAGCTCCGCGAGCTCGAGGTGGGCCGCGAGTACGCCCTCGTCATCTCGACGAACGGCGGCCTGTGGCGCTATCTGCTCGGTGACGTGGTGAGAATCACGGAGTTGCACCCCTTCCGCATGCAGGTCGCGGGCCGCACGAGCATGTGCCTGAACGCCTTCGGGGAAGAGCTGATGGTGGCCCAAACCGAGCGCGGGATCGCCGACGCCTGTGCCGCACTCGGCGCCACCGTCCGAGACTTCACCGCCGCCCCCATCTTCATGGACGCCGCCTCCACCGGGGGCCACGAGTGGCTCGTCGAGTTCGAGACGGCCCCCGCCGACCTCGCCGCCTTCACACGCTGCCTCGACGACTCCCTGCAAGCCCAAAACTCGGACTACGCCGCCAAGCGCACCGGCGACCTCGCCATCGCCTTCCCCGTCTTGCGCGCCGTCCCTCCGGGCACCTTCGAAGACTGGCTCCGCGAGCGCGGCAAGCTCGGCGGCCAGCACAAGGTCCCGCGCCTCTCTCCGGAGCGGAAGCATTTGGAGGAGATTGCGGGGAGGGTCGGGGTGGGGGTTTGAGATTGAGAACGAGATTGAGGTTGAGATTGAGAGTTTGAGATTGAGATTGAGATTGAGATTGAGATTGAGATTGAGAGTTTGAGATTGAGAGTTTGAGTTTGAGATTGAGAGTTTGAGTTTGAGTTTGAGTTTGAGG
>CAMCYM010000110.1 GCA_945883885.1 Chryseobacterium gleum | reverse complement strand
AGCAGTGACGCCGGGGATGGCCCCGATTTCCTCGGGCGCGAGGGGCCAGCCTGAGGTCGCGATGTGGCTGCGGATGGCCTCTGCTTCGCCGGAGTCGAGGCGGCCGGACTCGACGCAGTCGGCGAGCCAGGCGTGGAGGTCGTCGGTTTGGCCGCGCAGCGGCACCACGACCATCCACCCGAATCCGAGCATCCCCCAGCGCAGCAACCGGCTCATCGGCCGACCCCCCAGGTCCACCCAAACAGCGGATGCGGGCCCGAAAAGAGCCCCACCGGTCGCCCCGCAACGCTCCAAACCGCATGCACCCCGAGCCGCCACGGCGGTGCGCCCATCCACCCCCCCAGCGAAAGCCGCGGATGCACCGGTCCCGCGCAGGCGATGAACGCATTTCCCTCTGAATGCCAAGCAACTGCACCCACCAACGCTCCCACGGTACGCGTCCCAAGCACGCCCCACGTAATCCGCTCCACCCCGTCGGCCCTGCACCATGCCGTCACCTCCGCAGGCCCCACGGAGCCCGACAAGCCCACTGAGGCCACCGGCCCGTGCCGCACTACCCCCACGTCCTTCCACGTCCGTCTCCGCAGCCCCATCCCGGCACCCAGGGCCAACCCGGGTCGCAGCACCTCGCGCCGCGTGACCCCGATTTGGGTCACTGCCCACCCCCCCATTGCCGACGCCTCTCCCCACACCCCCCAACCAGAACCGGTGGAGTCCTCGCGGATGGGAAGGCAGAGTCCCGCCTCCACGAATCCGCCTTCTGGCCAAAATCCCGCCCGCCACGAACCCGGCCCCACTGCCATCGGCGGCGCCACCTCGGCCGGCACCGCCTGTGCCATTGCCCCCTGCGCCCCGGCCACGAACGCAAGTACCGCAACCCTCGCCCCACCGCCGAACCTCCCTGCCTGCTTTCCGTTCATGGACCAAAGGAACTTCTCGGCATGCCCCTTCTTCCGCCCAATTCACCGCCGTCGCCTCCTGCTTCACCTTCGTCCTTCAAGCCGCCCCTCACCCCTCCGCCGCGCAGCGGCGCCTCAACCTCAATCTGTCGCCGCGCAGCGGCGCCTCACTCCCACTCCGGCGCCGGTTCCCACTGAAACCCCGTCACACGAAAGGCAAGTCCATCTGTGGCCGGATGTTGGTCCCAGCGCCCGCCCGGGCCATCGAGCAATGCGACTTGGGTCAGCGTGCGGCCCGCAAAGTCCAGCCGCATGCGGCTACCTGTGGCGCGATTGACCGAAGGAGCGCTGGGATCGTCCGCGTCCACAACCACCGCCTCGCTGTTCCCGGTGACGCGCAGGTGGACGAGTTCGCCAGCGATGAAGTCGCCCTCGATGCGTCGGCCTGCGATTTGGTCAAAACCTCCCAGAGAATCAGGAAGTTCCGCCACGCGACCCACCAGCACCGCATGGCCCACCGCCTCGAAACCAGACAAACCGCCGCCCGCCGTCACCGCCGTGACGCTGTCCGCGACCAGCAACCGGCCGTCGAACCACACCCGCGGCGTGCCGAGCAGATGCAAAATGCTGTCAGCTGTGGACCAAACCAACGTATCGCACCGCGCGTCCATGCCCGAGACCCGCGCGCGCGCCGCCGGATACGCCCGCAGCACCTCCCCGCCCGTAGCCAAGGTATCCGCAGACACCCACAGCGTATCTCCCTCCGAGCTATTTACCAAATGCGCCCGGGGCCCTTCCGGCGCGCCGACCACCCACCCCACCGCCGTCTCTGCCTCGCCGGCCTCCCGCCACATCCGCGCCCCCTTCGTGCGCCACGTCCCCGCCGTATCCCAGGCACACACGGAACCGACGGCTTCGACCGGCCCGTCCGGCCCCCCGATGGCCACACTGTCCGCCTCAAGGACTTCCCCATCCCGCCGCATCCGCGCCGGCGAACCGCCGAACCACCCCGCCTCCCGGTCCAGGCCCCACGCCCCGCGGCTGCACGTCAGGTCGAAGCGGCCGTCCGCGGTGGTAACACGGGTCGGCGCGAGAAACCGGACTGTACCGTCCGAGGCGCGGTACAGCAAGGAATCGCTGGTGACGGTTTCGTCCGCGGACGTCATGCGGACGGCTCCGCCGAGCTGCAACCAGCCGGACTCCACGTCGTAGCGGCCCGTGCGGCTTCGGACGGTCCGTCCTTCCCTCTTCAGGGTGCCGCCAGAGCTATAGGTCGCGATGCGGGCCTCGGTGTCGTAGCGCAGGACCGGTGCCTCGAGCTCGCCGGTGCGGTCCCGGAGGGTGACGGGGAGTCCCGGGCGACCCGTGGCAGTGACCGCGTCGCCGGCGGGGTCGAGGAGCATTCGCGAGGCGCGAAGGACCATGCCGCCGCGGTCCGTGAGGACGACGCGTCCCATGGCTTCGAAGCGGCCATCGTCGTAGCGCCACGCACTGTCGCAATGCAGCACGGCATCGCGGTACCCGAGAGCCACCCCGTTCAGCAGGCGCTGCACCCCGGAAACCGAAGGATCGCGCGCAATGGATCCGGCGGAAAGCAGACGGACGCGGGTACGCGACGCCGTTTGGCCTGCCGCCCCGGCAGGCGCCATCAGGGCGATGAGCATGCTCAAAAAACACCCCCCCCAGCCGATCCACCGATCACGTGGTTTCCGTCTACCTGACACGCCGCGAAGGTGGCGCGCAACGCGCGAACCTCAAATCGCCTAAGAAAATTTGGCAGATACAACCCACCCGAATCCGATGTACATTTGCCGCCCCGCTGCGGGTGTGGTGAAATTGGCAGACACGCCAGACTTAGGATCTGGTGCCGCAAGGCGTGGGGGTTCAAGTCCCTCCACCCGCACACAGCCGGGACCGACCAGACGCCATGCACATCGAACGCACTTCCCTCGAAGACCTCATCGAAGCGGTCACCCTTTCTTTTGAACCGTCAGACTACGCTCCTCGCGTGGAGCGGGTCCTTGAAAACTACCGCAAACAGGCGGTGATTCCAGGATTCCGGAAAGGAAAGGCTCCGATGGCCCTCGTGCGGAAGCAGTATGCGGCGCCGGTCCTGGCAGACGAGATGAACAAGATGATCCAGGAGCACCTGGATGCGTTCATCCGGGACAATGGGTTGCAGGTGCTCGGGCAACCGCTGCCTTCGGAAACCCATGATTCTCAAGGGGATTTCGAGCGGCCCGACCGGTTTGAGTTTGGCTTTGAAATCGGTCTTGCCCCGAACGTTCCGACAGACTTCGGCTCCAAGGCGGTTTTCACCCGGCATTTCATCGCGATCGACAAGGGGACGGTTGACCGCCAAATCGAGGACCACCGCCGCCGACATGGCACCTTGAGCGACGTCGAAGTCGCCGGCGACAAGGACCTGCTTCTGTGCCACCTCGAAGAACTCGGTGCGACGGGTGAACCCTATGAGGGCGGCTTGACCGGGGACACTTCGATTTCGCTGGAACATTTGGAAGATGCGAAAGCGAAAAAAGCCCTGACTGGATTGCGCGTCGGCGAGCATGCAGATCTCAACCCGCATGCCATCACCGCAGACCACGACGAGCTCGCACGGATCCTCGGCATCGAGCACGACGCGGTGCACACCCTGCTTACGAACTTCCGGGTGACGGTGAAGGAAATCAAGCACCTCGAGCTGCATGCAAACAACGAGGAGCTGTGGAATGCTGTCTTCCCGGAGGCGCCATGCGCTTCGGAAGCGGACTTCCGGAAAGCTGTCGAAGCCGCATTGCAGCAGCAATTCGAGCACGATGCGGAGTATGTGTTCCGCCGCCGCTTCGTCGTAGACCTGATCGACCACTTGAACCTTCCCATGCCGGACCGGTTCCTGAAGCGTTGGATCCTCGCCTCGAACGAGCAGCCGCTTACGGAAGAGCAACTCGATCGCGAATACCCCGCCTACTCCCAATCGCTCCGCTGGGAGCTGTTGCAAGGGGCCATCATGCGGGACCAAGACATTCGGATCAACCGCGAGGACATCGTGGAAGAAGCGAAGGACATCCTGCGCGGGCAGTACGAGAAGTACGGTCTGCCCGTAGATGACGCGACGCTCACGGGCTACGCAGAAGAAATCTTCGCGAAAGAAGACGACCGCCGTCGCCTGATCGACCGCATCGTCGAACGGCACGTGGTGGATGCCTTGAAAGAAAAGGTCACCATCGAGTCAAAAGCGGTTTCCTTCGAGGAGTTCGGGAAGTTGCTCGCCAGCGTGCGCTGAGCCCGTTCATAAACTCCTGAACACCGGAGGCAAAGCAGTCCGTGCAGAGCGGGCGGGCTTCGTACCTTCGCCGGGATGACACAGCGCAAGGAATTTCTGAAGTACGCCGTCAAGGACCGCGGACTGACCAGTCTCCACGTAGAAGATTACATTTCAGCAGCTTACGGACCAGACGCGATGACGCGTACGGTCATTGAAGAGCGGCAGATGCCGTTCCGGGAAGTCGACGTGTTTTCGCGGTTGATGGCCGACCGCATCATCTTCCTGGGAACTGCCATTGACGATTACATCGCAAACATCGTACAGGCTCAGCTCCTGTTCTTAGAGTCGACTGACCCCGTCAAGGACATCCAGATTTACATCAACTCGCCCGGCGGGTCGGTGTACGCTGGCCTTGGGATCTACGATACGATGCAGTACATCCGCCCCGACATCGCCACCATCTGCACCGGGATGGCCGCGTCCATGGGGGCCGTGCTGCTCTGCGCTGGCACCGATGGCAAGCGGACCGGACTCAAGCACAGCCGCGTGATGATCCACCAGCCGCTCGGCGGCGCCAGCGGACAAGCCTCCGACATCGAGATCACCGCACGGGAGATTCAAAAGCTCAAAAAGGAACTCTACGAAATCATCGCGCACCACAGCAAGCAACCGTTCGACCGGGTGTGGGCCGACGGCGACCGGGATTACTGGATGATTGCTTCCGAAGCGAAGGAATACGGCATGATCGACGAAGTCCTCGAGCGGAAATGAGCACGGGGCGCAAAGCCATTGCGTGTTCTTTTTGTGGCCGGCCGAAACAAGAGGTCAACATGCTCATCGCGGGCATCACAGGCCACATCTGCGACAGCTGCGTGGCTCAGGCCGAGACCATGGTGTCCGAGGAGCTCAAGGCACATGCGCCCGTGGTCCCCGGCTTCAAGCTCCGTTTGCCCACCGAGATCAAAGCCCATTTAGACACCTACGTCATCGGCCAAGAGCAAGCAAAACGCACGCTGTCGGTAGCCGTTTACAACCACTACAAGCGCATCATGCGGCCCAGCACGGGCGGCGAAGACGTGGAGATTGACAAATCAAACGTCATCCTCATCGGCGAAACCGGAACGGGCAAGACCTTGCTAGCCCGCACCATCGCCCGGATGCTCGATGTGCCCTTTTGCATCGCCGATGCCACGGTGCTCACTGAGGCGGGATACGTCGGAGAAGATGTAGAGAGTGTACTTTCTCGGTTGTTGCAAGCTGCGAACTTCGATCCCGCAGCGGCGGAACGGGGCATCGTCTTCATCGATGAAATCGATAAGATTGCCCGCAAGAGCGACAACCCTTCGATCACCCGCGATGTGAGTGGAGAAGGGGTCCAGCAAGCGCTGCTCAAGTTGCTCGAAGGCGCCGAAGTAGGCGTTCCACCGCAAGGGGGCCGCAAGCACCCGGAACAGAAACTCGTGAACATCAACACACGCCACATCCTGTTCATCTGCGGTGGCGCGTTCTCGGGCATTGAAACGCACATCGAACGCCGGTTGCGGCGCGGCTCCCTCGGCTTCGGCGCGGTTCCTGCTGCGAACGAAGCGACCGGCATGCTGGA
>CAMCYM010000109.1 GCA_945883885.1 Chryseobacterium gleum | reverse complement strand
CACGACGACGTTGTTCAGCGTGAACCCCTCGATGATCACCGCGCCCTCGTCGTTGAGGTAGTTCCAGTGGTCGTCGTTCGAAAGGTCCTCCTGCGTGGAGAGCATCGAGAGCCGCAGCCAGCTTTGGATGCCCGGGATGAACTCGCCGTTGAGCAGGAAGTCTGCGCCCGCGGCGTACCCGCGGGCCAAATTCTCGGCATAGTACCGCTGACGCACATTCTCCAGCTCGTACGGCACCAGGTCCCGTAGCGACTTCCAGTACACTTCCGTCACCACCTTGAACGGCCGGCCGTACCACTGCACCACGCGGTCCGAGGTGAGCACGGCATGGAGGGCGAGCTGCGCACGCAGGTCCGTGTTGAGCGTCCCGTCGAACCTCCGCATCTCCCGGTAAAACGGCGGCTGGTAGTACATCCCGCCCGCAAGCTTCCACACATCCCCCGACCGGGTCGTCCGGCTCACATGCGCCCGCGGCCCGCCCACGAGGTCGCCGTTGAGCGTCCAGTGGTGCGCCCGCATCCCGACCGTCGCCTCCCAGCGCCGCCCTTCGCCCTGCGACCACGTCCGGTTGTGCTGCACGAAGGCCGTGGTGCGCAGCGCGGTGAACCGGTTCTCCGCCCGCACGACGTCGTCGAGGAAGATGCCCGGGTCGGGCTGGTCGTTCGGCGGCCGCGGCGCGATGTACCCCGCCGAGTCCACCAGCGACCACTCGTTCAGCGTGTCTTCCACCCGCTCGGTGGCACTTTGCACGCCCCATTCGGTGGCATGGCGCGACCCCGCCGCCCGGTGCGTTCCGCGCACGGCGAAGGTGCCGACCCGGGCGGACAGTCGGTTGCGGGCGTGGTCGAGGTAGGCCCCGACGCCGCGGTTGACGACGACCTCGCCGAGCGCATCGGAGCCGAGGTCGCGGTCCAGCTCGTCGAGGAAGTAGGCTCCGAGGATGTCGAATTGCTCCTGCTCCGACGTGGAAAAGGCCGAGGCCGTGAACCGCAGCACCGACGCGTCTGTGATCCGCACGGCGCTCAGCGCACCAAACCCCGTCTCATACCAGGTATGCTCCCTGCCGTCGAAGTAAATCGTCAGCCGCAGCGCTTCGTTGATGTTCCCCACGTCGGTGGTACGGGTCTTCGGGACGAACCGGAAGTCGTTGCGGCCGAAGACGCCGAGCGCTTCGACCTGCCACGGGCCGTAGCCGTCCACGTCCCACGTGAACAAGGCCTGTGCGTCGACATACCGCGGGTTGTATTCGCCGGTTTCGTCGAGGCTTCCGAGGACGTAGGCGTTGTCGCGGTACCGCACGCCGGCATTCAACGACCAGCGCTGTGGGCCGTCTGTGCGCCCGTCCACCGCGTCGAGCGCTACGTTCGCGCCCATCAGGCTGGCGGTGGCCCGCACGGCGCGCTCGGTGGGACGGCGGTAGGTGATGTCGAGGACCGAGCTGAGTTTGTCCCCGTAGCGCGCCTCGAAGCCGCCGGCAGAGAAGACGATGCGGTCCACCATGTCGGGGTTCGGGAACGACAGGCCTTCTTGCTGTCCCGAGCGGACGAGGAACGGCCGGTACACCTCGATGCCGTTGACGTAGACGAGGTTTTCGTCGAAGCTGCCGCCGCGCACGTTGTATCCCGAGGAGAGTTCGCTGGTGAAGTTGACCGGAGCTTGCAGGAGCAGGTCTTCGATGGTGCCGCGCGGCGACGGGATGCGGCTGGCGACGCGCGGGTCGATGCGTTGGACCGGGGCCGTCCGGGTGCCGTCGGCGATGACCTCGGAAGTTCCGATGGCGATGCCCTCGGCCAGCCTGAAGTCGATCCGCACCGTACCGTCTGCCGCTTCCACGGATTTGCGGCCGGATTCGTACCCCACGAAGGAGGCGACGAGCGTCCACGTCCCTGAGCCGGGCAAATCGAGGCGGTAGGAGCCATCCGGCCCGGTGGCCGTGACCCGGTCCGGAGCGCCCGCGACCACCACCGAGGCGCCGGGCAAGGCCAGTCCCGTGCGGTCGGTGACGCGGCCGGTGACCTGCTGGGCCTGTGCAGCCACTCCGGCCGCACAGAAAAGGAGAAGGAAGAGGCGCCCGCCCGCCGTCATTGCCGCAATTCGCCGGAGCGCAGGGCACGGATGAATGCGGCCCAAGCGGCGGGGTTCAACACGCTAACCGTCGGCATCATCCCGAGCGCGGCAGCTTGCTGCGCTTGCGCTGTGGACCACGTTCGGCCCACTTCGGCGGCATCCGGTTCGATGTAGGAGAGCCGGTCGAAGAGGGCGACGGGGTCGAGGCGTTCGTTCGCGATGGTGTAGGCGTCGGGTGCCATCGTCAGGGCCATGAATTCTTCGCGGAACCGCTCGCGCGACGGCCACGGGTTCACCGTGGCGGTGCCGAGGGTGACCGTGTCGCGGAGCAGGGGCAGGACCGCGTTGAAGCGGTCGGAACTGGCCGGCACCACGATGGCGCGGCCGACAAAGCCGACGGTGCTGATGCGCAGCGTGTCGCCGGCGAGGGCAGGTAGGCTGAAGAAACCGTTGATGTCCGTGGTCGTACCGCGCTGATCCCGAGTCCGGAAGACCGTGGCGTAGGGGAGGGGGGAGAGCGAATCACCGGTGACCACCATGCCGGAGACTTGGACCACGGGGGGAGGGTCGGTTTGGGCCGTGGCGCCCGCCGCGGCAACCCCGAACACCGCAACTGCAAACAGGAACGACCGCAGGTTCACCATGCTCCGAAGGTACGCCGGCTCACGCGACGGCAGTTTTGAATTCCGACGTGAAGTGGAACGTCAGCTCCGGGTAGTTTCGTATCTCCATGTCGAGCAGGAATTTCGACGGGGCGAGGAAGACGTCGTTGCCGTCCTTGTCCCGGACCATGTCCTGGCCCTTGATGCGCTTGAACTCGGTGAGCTTCGTGGCGTCATCGGACACGATCCAGCAGGCCTTATAGTAATTCTTCGGTTGAAATTCGCAGCGTGCTCCGTACTCGTGCTCGAGCCGGTACTGGATGACTTCGAACTGGAGCTCGCCCACCGTGCCCACGATTTTCCGGTTGCCTAATTCGCGGACGAACAGTTGCGCGACGCCTTCGTCTGTGAGCTGCTGGATGCCCTTCTCGAGCTGCTTGCTCTTCATCGGGTCCTTGTTCACAAGTTCCTTGAATATCTCTGGGCTAAAGCTCGGAATACCACGGAATTGAAGCTCTTCACCTTCTGTAATGGTATCGCCGATTTTGAAGGAGCCTGTGTCGTACAGGCCCACCACGTCGCCGGGATACGCTTCGTCGATGACGCTCTTGTCTTGGGCGAGGAAGGTGGCCGGATTTGCGAACTTCAGGTCTTTGTCGAGCCGGACGTGGTGGTAGAACGTGTTGCGCCGGAAGGTCCCGCTGCACACCCGCAGGAAGGCGATGCGGTCGCGGTGCCGCGGATCGATGTTTGCGTGAATTTTGAAGATAAAACCGGTGAAGGCCCCTTCTTCGGGGGCCACGTCGCGCCGGTCGGTGGGCCGGGGCCGCGGGTCGGGGGCGATGGCGATGAACGTGTCGAGGAGCTCTTGGATGCCGAAGTTGTTCACCGCGCTCCCGAAGAACACCGGAGCGATGGCCCCTTCGAGGTAGGGCGCGGCATCCCAAACAGGATACACGCCGTCAATCAGCGACACGTCTTCGCGCAGCTGCGCTGCGTGCTTGTCGCCCACCAGGGCGTCGAGGGCGGGGTCGTGCAGGTCGTCGATGGCCACCACGTCCTTCGCGATGCGCGTCTTGTCCGGGTTGAACAGGCGCACGTTGTGGTCGTAGAGGTTGTACACGCCGCGGAAGGTGTGCCCGCCGCTGATGGGCCAACTCAGCGGCCGGACCTTGATCGCCAGCTTCGCCTCGAGCTCGTCGAGCAGATCGAACGGATCCCGGCCTTCGAGGTCGAGCTTGTTGATGAAGATGATCACCGGCGTGTTGCGCATCCGGCAGACCTCCATGAGCCGTTCGGTTTGGGGCTCGACGCCCTTGACGCAGTCGATGACGAGGATGACGCTGTCTACCGCGGTGAGCGTGCGGTAGGTATCCTCGGCAAAGTCCTTGTGGCCCGGGGTGTCGAGCAGGTTGACCAAACGGTCCTTGTAGTGGAACGCCATGACCGACGTAGCGACCGAGATCCCGCGCTGCCGCTCGATTTCCATGAAGTCCGACGCGGCGGTCTTCGTGATCTTGTTGCTCTTGACGGCACCGGCGGTTTGGATCGCGCCTCCGAAGAGCAGGAACTTCTCGGTCAGCGTGGTCTTGCCGGCGTCCGGGTGGCTGATGATGGCGAACGTGCGCCGGCGGGAGATTTCGTCGTGGAGCGTGGCCATGGGCCTGCAAAGGTAGGTCAGCGGCCCGCGGCAGCCGCTTCCGCGCACAGCGCCTCCCAGCGGTCCACCACCCCGCCCCGCGCATTCTGCGCCACGGCCTCGCCCCGCCGCTCCTGCTCCTGCGCGGCCTCCACCGCCTGCGCCAGCGCCTCCGCATCGTCCGGCGGTACCAGCAGCCCCCACCGCCCGTGCCCCAGCACCTCCGGCGTCCCGCCCGCCTCGGTTCCTACCACGGCCAGCCCACACGCGAGCGCCTCGAGCGTCACCATGCCGATGCTCTCCGACGCGCTGCACAGCGCAAAGACGTCCAGCGCCGCGTACGCCGGCCGCACATCCCGCATCCCCGGCCGGAAGTGCACGCGGTGCGCCACACCCAGCGCCTCGGCCCGCGGCGCAAGGCCCGCCGCGTACCCGTCGTCGGCGTTGACCGTCGCGTCCCCGAGGATGAGGGCGTGCGTGGATTCCGGAAGGTGCACAAGTGCTTCGATGAGCACGTGCTGCCCTTTAAGCGGGTCGAGTCGCCCGAAGCAGCCCACGAGCCGAACTTCCGCCGGCAGGTTCAGCGCGGCCCGGGCCTCTTGCACGTCCGGCAGCGGCCCGTACCACGCGTCTTCGAGGCCGAGTGGGATGACGCGAACGCGCTGCGGATCGAGCGGCGTGTTGCGCAGGACCTCCTCCCGCAGGTGTTCGAGCGGAGCGACCCAGCGGGTGACGCGGCCGTAACGCACGCGGTGCCAAGGCAGCCGGCGCGGCCGGGGCAGCTGCATGCCTTGCTGGAAGATGCACGCGATTCCGGCCTTCTTGGCGGCCCGGCCCGCCAGGGCTAAATCCCGCGGATCCCGCACCCACAGCACCTCCATCCCCGCAAGCTGCGGCGCCACCTCCCGCACCACGGGGCCCGGGAAATACCGCCGCTGCCGCCGCATCGGACGCACCGCCTCCGCGCCGAGTTCGGCCTCCGCCGCGGCGGCCGTCGGGCTGCCGGGCACGCAGAACACGGTCACGGCATGGCCCCGCTCGCGCATCCACCGGGCGTGCCGGACGAGGTTTTGTTCGAGGCCGCCGTACCCGGTCGAGCTGGTGAGGAAGGCGAGATTCATGCGCGCCGGTCGGGGCGCACGGTCAGTTCGCTGTATACGGCCCGGCCCTTCGAACCGATGGCGAGCAGGACGGCTTCGGCGATGACTTGCGGATCCAGGCCGGCTTCGAACTGCCCGCGGTAGTTCTCGCGCAGCTCGGCGTTCTGCGTGGCGTCGATGAAGGGGGTGTGCACGGCCCCTGGATTTACAGTGGTCACGCCGATGCGTCCGCCGCATTCGATCCGCAGCGCCTCGGAAATCGCCAGCACTGCGTGCTTTGTGGCGCAGTACACGCCGCTGTTTGCGAAGACGTTGCGGGCCGCCACCGATCCGATGTTCACGAGGGTTCCGCCGCTTTCGAGCAGGTGCGGCAACACCGCGTGCACCACGTTGAGCACCC
>CAMCYM010000108.1 GCA_945883885.1 Chryseobacterium gleum | reverse complement strand
CCTCATCGGCTTCACCTACGTCTTCACTTCGAAGCTCATCACGGTCTACGCGGCTGCGTCGCCCATGGCCGACGAGCTCGTGGGAGGGCCGGAAAACCGGCTGTTGCTGGCGGCTTGGCTGCCGAATTTGCTCTTCGCAGCGCTCGGCCTGTTCCTCGTCGCGCGCGCGCCGAAGTAGGAGGGGAGTCGGCCGTCGCGGCCGCTGCTCACAGCGGCCCGCTCCAAACGTCCCACCCGCGATCCCGCCCTGCATCCTCCGCCCGCTGCGCCCCCGCCGCATCCTCAAACACCCCGTACACGGCCGACCCGCTCCCGGTCATCGACCGGTACACCGCCCCCGCCGCCTCCACCAGCCCCAGCGCCTCTCCCACCTCCGGCACCCGCGCCACGATCCCCGCCTCGAAGTCGTTCCAAACCCGCCCCTGCCACGCATCGAGCTCCAGCGCCCCGAGCTCCCGCAGGTCCATCGGCGCGGGCCGCGGCACGACCCCCGCGAAGGCCTCCCGCGTGCCCACATGCACCCCCGGATGCACGACGGCCACGTGCCTCCCTCGAAGCTGCGGCAGCGCCTCCCACCCCCACGGCTCCACCACTTCCCCGCGTCCCCCCACCCACGCCGGTCCGTCCCCGAGAAAAAACGGACAGTCCGACCCCAACTTCGCCGCCAACCCTCCCCAGTCCCCATCCCGCAACTTCACGCCGAAGCCATCCCGCAGCATCCGCAGCATCCACGTCCCATCGGAACTTCCTCCGCCCAGCCCAGCCCCCATCGGCAACGCCTTTACCAGCTGCGCCCGCAGCGAAGGCACCGGTCCTACCGCCTCCGCCACCACCTCCCGGTACGCCCGCTCCACCAAATTCTCCCCCGCCCCGCCCGGCACCGCCCTCCCCAAGACCTCCAACACGAACTCCCCCGCACCCTCCACGGCCACCACTTCCATCACATCCGTCCACCCGATGGGCACGAATACGCTTTCCAACGCATGGAACCCATCCGCCCGCTTGCCTGTCACGAACAAACCGAGGTTGAGCTTTGCGGGGGGGAAGGTGAGCATGGGGATGGGATTGAGATTGAGGTTGAGGACGGGCGAGGCTTCGCCTCGCGGGTTGAGGGATGAGCGAGGCTTTGCCTCGCGGGATGAGGAATAAGCGAGGCTTTGCCTCGCGGGATGAGGAATAAGCGAGGCTTTGCCTCGCGGGATGAGGGATGAGCGAGGCTTCGCCTCGCGGGACGAGGGTTGAGGTTGGGGGCAAGTTAGTGCGAAGGCCCCCCTTGAGACATCGGCGAGGGGCGACACATGGCACAATCAAACGCATAGTGCTGGTCCTCGTTCTCAACCTCAACCCTCTCGGCGAAGCCGCGCCTCAACCCTGTTAGCGGCGCAGCCGCGCCCTCTCGCCGCGCAGCGGCGCTCAACCCTGTTAGCGGCGCAGCCGCGCCCTCTCGCCGCGCAGCGGCGCCTCATCCCTGTAAGCGGCGAAGCCGCGCCCTCTCGCCGCGCAGCGGCGCCTGTTCACTGTCAGCGGCGCCTCATCCCTGTCAGCGGCTTCGCCGCGAAGTCAGTCGAGGTAGCCGAAGCGGCGGAGCTTCTGCTCGTCGTCCCGCCAATCGCGGTCGACGCGGACGTAGAGGTCGAGGAAGACCTTGCGGCCGATGAAGGCTTCGAGGTCGCGGCGGGCATCGGTGCCGACGCGTTTGATCATGCGGCCGCCGGAGCCGATGACGATTTGCTTTTGGGATTCGCGTGCAACGCGGATCTCCGCCCGGATGCGCACGAGCCCGTCCTCGACGACATACGATTCGACCACCACGTCGCAGGAGTAGGGGATTTCCTGCTGGTAGTGGGTTAGGATTTTTTCGCGCACGATTTCTGCGACGAAGAAGCGCATGGGCCGGTCGGTGAGCTCGTCTTTCGGGAAGAACGGTGGGCTGACGGGCAGCATGCCGACGAGGCGCTCGAGGAGCGGTTCGACGTTGAAACCGTGCAGGGCGCTGATGGGGGCGACTTCTGCGCGGGGCAGGAGGTTTTGCCAGTAGGACAGGCGTTCGGCCACCCGGGTTTGGTCAGAGAGGTCGATTTTGTTGACGAGGACGAGCACGGGGACGTCCATTGCTGCGATTTTGCGCAGGGTATCCGGGTGGGCCAAACCGTCTTCAAACGGGTCGGTCACGACGAGGAGCACGTCAGCGTCCTGCAGCGCGGTGCGCACGAAATGCATCATGCCTTCCTGCAACTTGTACGCCGGGTCAAGGACCCCGGGTGTGTCGCTGTAGACGATCTGCCACATCGGGTCATTGACGATGCCCATGATGCGGTGGCGCGTGGTTTGGGCTTTGCGGTTGATGATGCTGAGCCGTTCGCCTACGAGCCGGTTCATCAGCGTGCTCTTGCCCACATTCGGCGAGCCGATGATGTTGACGAAGCCTGCGCGGTGTCCCTCCGGGGCTTGCTCTAACGCGCCAAACGGATCGCGCGGACCCTGCTCTGGACGGAATTTCTCTGCGGACGTTTCTTCTGGTTGTGCCACTGCGGACGAAGGTACTTCAGGAGCGCGAAGCCCTGCAGGTATTTTTCTTGTGGGGCCTTGACTTTTGCAAGTGTGTGCGTAGCTTTGTCCTCCCATTCGCGGCAGATGTGCCGAGGCAGGGATATATCGCGGGGTGGAGCAGTTGGTAGCTCGTCGGGCTCATAACCCGAAGGTCGTCAGTTCGAGTCTGGCCCCCGCAACACGAAAAAGCCCTGGTTCGCCGGGGCTTTTTTATTAAGAATTTGCTCAGGTTTAAACTCTGAATGGGCAGTGCTGGCAACGCATTTCCCGGAATGCTTCGAGCCCGGCATCCGCCAACCGCCCCTCACCCTGATTGTAGCGGCGCAGCCGCGCCTCACTCACACGCCTGACCGAAGTCGCCGAGGAAGAGCAGGAGGTCGCCGGTTCCGACGGAGCCGTTCGTGTCGAGGTCGTAGGGACCGGTCCAGTAGTTGCTGAAGGCGGCGAGGAAGAGCAAGAGGTCGCCGATGTTGACGGCGTCGTCGTAGTTGAAGTCACAGACGCAGGAGCCGCCGGGGAGGAAGCCGTCGCCGCCGCACGCCATGGCCCACTGGGGGAAGGCCCGGGCTTCGGCGCAGTGGAAGGCTTGGACGCCCACCTGTTGCCCGATGGCGCGCCCCCCGCCGTCGTCCATGGGGGGGTGGATGCCGCCCCAAATCCGGCTCAAGGAGCTTTGGTTCGAGGCGTCGTAGTACGTGGCCCACTGCAGTTCAAAGGTGGCAGAAGGCCCGTCTTCGAATACGAGGTATTGGTTCGCGGTGACGGTTTTCTTGCCTAAACCGCCCGGGAAATAGGGCGTTCCCGTGAGCAGCGTGAGGACCTCGGCGCCTGCGCGCGAGTAGGTCGAGTGCCCGCTCAGGTATCCGGCGAAGGGGGGCGAAACGAAGGTGGGGCGCTGGTAGGGCCACCAATTTTTGGCCAAAATCCAGCCCACGCCCGCCTCATCAAAGAGCGGAACCTCCACATAGTCCGGCCCGCGCCACGTCCACAATTTCACTTCGCCCACGTGCTCTCCATTCATGCCCGCGAGCGGATCTTCCGGCCCGACGAGTTCGACGTAGCCGGGAATCAGGGGGAATCCTGCTGGGTGGTAAGTCTCCTGGGTGGGATCAGAACATTGCCCCTTCTCGGCCATGTAGCGGATGGCGGAAACAGGTCGTGAGGTGTCGTAGTAGCCTTTGACACTCCATGTTGCGATGGCCGCGTCGTGCATCGCGCCACCGAGGGCGAGGTAGGATTTCACGCTGTACTCGAGCGGGTCGATGAGCGGACCTTGCCCGCGCCAGCGGTACTGGAACAGCGGATGCTCCATCACGTCGTTGAGCAGGGTAAACCAATGTCCGGGCGGTGTCTCAGAGTCCGGGCCGTCTGCCCAGTATTCGGCCACACAGCGGGTAAAGTCTCCGCGCGGCACCAGCACCGGTGCGTAGGGCTGACCGGTGACGGGATTGATGTCGTGGCCCGCTTCCGGAGATCCTCCTTCGAACAGGTTGTAGAACGTTGAGAGGTTCGACAAATCCGTCGGGATGCTGCCGTCTGAACCGCCGCGCCCGCCGGGGCTGACATCCCACAGGACTCCATCGGTCGGGTCGTGGTGGGATTGCCAAATGGCCACGAGCACATGGTTCCACTTCCACGGATCGTCCATGCCGCCCCCGGCCGTGGTGTCGAGTTCCGAAGGCGGTCCGGGATCGAGGTACACTTCGTATTCACAGCCATTCCGGGTGCGCACGTCCTTCCAGTCGGGGTCAAGGGAGAAGGGGGAAACGCGGCCCCATTCCGGCCCGATGAAGTTGGGGGTGGAGGTGAGGACGTTGCCGCTTTGGTCAATGAACACAGGGACTTCCACGCGCTGCCAGTGGTTCGGGTCCACCATGTTCGGGTTGCCCGGGTACAGCATTTGGAGGTTCGGATTGACGGGCGCATAGCACGTCGCAGCGTAGTTATTCTGCTGATTTGAACCGTCTTGCAGGCCAAACTGGATGATCTTCTGGGCGACGTAATTGCCGAGCGCCGCCGGATCGCCGTTCGCGTAATCGGTGGAGGTATAGTTGGGGTCAAAGCCCAGCTCGGCCATGTAGCCGTTGATGTTCGCGGATGTGGAAGCCCAGTCAGGAGAGTTCGCGAACCGGTTGAGGATCAGGCGATACACGGCATAGCTGATGGCCTTTTCCCGGGCTGCTTCCCGCGCCGCAGGATCCGAGGAGGTGGGGACGCCGTTGAAGGGACAGGCGAAACCGTCCCACGTCTTCCCGAGGAAGTAGGTCTCCGCCTCCCCCGGGCCGTATGCAGCCCAACAATCGTACATGGCCACGCTGGTGTGCAGCAGGTTGCGCGCATGGACGACCGGGCGGGCCAGGTCGTTTCGGATAGCCTCAAGGACCTCTTCGTTCCAGTGGGTGGCGAGGGAATGCGGCGTTTGGGCGCGGGTGAAGCCCGCGCAGAAAACGCATAAAAGCAGCAAAGCCCAGTTTCGCATGTCGGTCGTTTTCAGTCCCTTGCAAAGTACAACCTTCCGTAGGGAAATCCGTATCTTCACGGCACAAATTTGTTCCCATGCGCACTGCCCTTCGCCCCTGGATGTTTGCTACTTGTGCCGCCGTATTCCTGGTAAGCTGCGGCGCACCTGAGCCGACCGCGCCCACCGACAACGCCGCAGCGGCTTCGGAGGACCGGAAAAAGGACATCTGTGCGTGCACCGACCAACTGAATCAAGTGGTCGACGGCGTCATCAACGAGGCGAAGGCCGCGAAGTGGGAGCCCGCAAAGGTCATCTCGGAACTTCAGGCGCGCCAGCCGGCCTGCGCAGGCACCACCTTCGGGGGAGAAGCCAGCACGGATTGGATGGTGCTCCAAGCGGAGTGCCCGGGCTTTGACGCCTATTCGAAGAAACTCGCTCGGCTCGGTGAGCTCGTGACCGGCCAGCCGGCGCCCGAACAAGGCCCCGGTCCCTACGATCAACTCGGCCCCGGCGGCACCCAGCAGTTGATGGACAGCCTCGCACAGCGCGGCCGCAACTGATTAGAACGGACGCGATCCTGCGTCCGCGTTTCTGCTCGATTTATCCTTCGTCCGCAGGCGCCTCGAGCCCCAGCGACACGAGCAAAGCGGCTACTTCTTGTTCCGTTGTGTGTAGCTCATTGCGGCATAGGGCAATGAGTTCGCCCGCTTTGCGGATCCGTTCGGTCAAAGCATCTACAGATGCTTCTGGGGCTTGCAGTTCGCGCATGACTGCGCGGAGTTCTTCGTAGGCGGTGTCGAATGATGCCATGGGGATGCGCGGCTGCGCCGCGAGGGATGAGACGCGGCTGCGCCGCG
>CAMCYM010000107.1 GCA_945883885.1 Chryseobacterium gleum | reverse complement strand
GGGGTGCAGTTCTGCGACGTTCAGCACTTGGCCGCCCGCATCCAGTGCCACCGCCAGCACGGTAGCCTGTGCGATGTCCCAGGCCAGGTTCCAGTCGTAGGTATACGAAGCGACCGCCTGTTCGCCGGAAGCGGCGCCGTCGCCGAGTGCGCCCATGGGCAGACCGAGTGCGCCGGTGAGCGAACCGCGGAGCAGGTGGTCGAAGGTGTAGTCGGGGATGACCTCCGGGTCGCTGGCGTAGTCGAGTTGGTAGTCGACGAGGCCGGATTCTAGGACGAGGACGGCGAGCCGCACACCGCCGGGGATGGCTGCGAGGGCTTGGCCGTAGACGTGCAGGTTGAGGTGGTTCGCCTCGGGCACCCACGAGGAGCGGAGCTCCAGGTGGAGCGCGGGCGGAGCTGCCAGTGCGGCTGCCACGGCGGGCTCCCATTCGGCGGGTGCGAGGAAGTTCGCGGGTCCGTTCCCACGGTTCACGCGGCCCAGCGGGTTCGCTTGGAACGCCAGTTGGCTCCAAAACACGTCGCCCTCCTCGGTCGTCCAATCCGTGTCGAAGTGGTCGTCGTCTGTCACCGCGAGGTTCCCGGCGTGGATGGCCATCACGCTCACGCGTTCGTTCGTAGTTTCTGCGATGCCTTCTGCGATGACGGCGGCGGCGGGGCAGTTCCCGCATTGGTGCGCGGTGAAATCCTCGAGCAACACCCGCTGTACCGTCTCCGTCACAGGCGCAAACTCCGGCGCAGGACCGTACAAATCGGCCCGGTACCCGTTTCCGACGGCCAGGATGGGATCTTCGATCTCGTCACAGCCCCCGATGACGACTGCACAGGCCGCCGCGAATACCCGAAGCAGCCCTTTCATTGCACGCTCCACCGGACGACCGACACTTCACCTTGCTGCGCTGCGCGCACGAAGTAGATGCCCGGGACGAGGCCCGCGGCGTCCAGTTCCACGCGGCCTGCGACCGTGCGCGGTGCAGCCACCGTGCGCCCGGAGGCATCGAGCACGGCAACTTCTGCACCTTCCCAGCCCGCGGGCAGCACTGCCACCGCCGTCCCGGAGGCCGGGTTCGGGTAGACGGCCCACGCGGGTGCACCGCCTTCTTCCACGCCGACGACGGCGTTGACCGTGAAGGACTTCTGCTTCCGCGCAAACGTTCCGATGCCGCTGTGCGACAGGATGTCCGTGCCGGCAGCGCCTTCCGACGTGTGCGCGGTCACAGTCACACTCCCCGCCATCCCGTCGGCGTAGGCATCCAACAGCGCAAACGTGTAGCACCCCAAATCCGCCGCATACACCCACCACGTGTAGCTGGTGTTTGCCGCGAGCTCTGCGCCTGCGACCGATGCGACCATCTGTCCCGCCCCGTCGCGCAATTCCCAGGAGGTCTCGGCGGGGTAGGGGTCCGTCGTCAAGTCTACGCGCACGAGGCCGGGTACTTGCAAGTTGCTCACATTGAGTGTGGTCGTCAGGCTGTTGTTCGCGGCATTGCCGTCCTCCGAGGTCACGTCGAGGAAGAGGAAGGTCGTACTCGGCGGCAGCATCTCCCCGAGGTCCACTTCGGCGATGCCGTACGTGGGCAACTCGCCGGTCCACGTGGACTCCAGAACCAAACCGCCCGGCGTCGTCGCCTCGATCGTGCACGACGTCAGCGGTTCCGTGCCTTGGTTGAGGATCCGCACCGAGAGCGGAAAGCCCGCGCCGGGACAGCCGGCCGTGGGTCCGGTGTAGTCGAGGAGCGCCACGTCGAGCGGGAGAGAGGCCGGCGCGCAGTTCGCACTGGTGGCCAGGGTGCCGTGGGCGGCGGCCGACGCTTGGCCCGACTGCGTCAGCAGCCGGTTAGGGCAAATCGTGTAAATCGTCGGATAGTAGCTGCAGGCATAGGCATCGAACATCGCCGGACCCTCCGTGTGGAGGATGGGATAGGGCGTGCCGGTGACCCAATCCCCGGCCGTGCTCCCGCCGATCCCGTGGAGGGCATCGAGCGACGTGTTCGCATCGCCTTCTGCGAAAAAGACCCGCACCTGGTTCGTGCCGTCCGGGCCGTAGGTCTCGTGCACCTGTTCGAGCGCGCCGGAATTGTGGTAGCTCCAGCAGGGGCCGCACCAGGTGGCGCTGAAGTCGATGATGACCACGTAGCCCGAGTCGAGGAGGCTGTAGAGGTTGTGGGTGTTTCCGTCGAGGTCCGTGGCGGTCCAGTCGGGGGCCACGGAGCCGTTCGGAAGCTGTCCGAAGGCGGGGAGGGAGGCCGCGCACGCCGCGGCCCAAATCAAGAACGTACGCATGCCGTGAAGTTCGGCAAACCCGGCCACACTTCCGCCACCCCCTGAAACGCAGCATCCGCAGCCGCCCGAAGGCCGCTGCGGATGCGCAGTTCAAGTCAGAGCGGGTGCTCCGAATTACTTCACCGTGATGCGCTGGGTGGTCGATGCACCGGCGCACTCGAGGTGCATCAGGTACACGCCTGCTCCGAGGGCATTGAGGTCGAGGGCTTGGCGGTGTGCACCGGCAGCCACGCGGCCGAGCGGCAAGTCGAGGACCTGCTGACCGACGAGCGAGTACAGGCGGATCGATGCGTTGCCTGCCACCGGCGTTGCGAACGAAACGTTCGTCACACCCGAAGTCGGGTTCGGGAAGACGTTCACCGACGAGGTGAAGTCCACTTCTTCCACACCCACGTTCACCGAAGTGACGTTCATGCCGGCCGCATCCTCTGCGTTCGTACCGGGGCCGATGACGGGTGCGATGTTGTAAGAACCGTCGTACGAGTAGATGGTCGAGATGTAGACGATGTCGTCGTTGTAGGACTTCACCGTGCAGGAGCCGTCCGTGCCGCCCCACTGAGCGGAGTAGAGGCCGTCACCGTACGTGTCGAGCAGTACGAACTGGTAGCAACCGGTCGACGGGACGCTCGCCCAGTCCGTGTACAGCGTGTTGTCCGCCGGGTAGCTGCCCACCGCACGCGAGTCAATAACTGCGCCTGCAGCGTTGCGGATTTCCCATCCGGTTTCCTCTGCGTAGCCGTCCGTGAGCATCTCGATTTTGATGAGGCTGGTGGATTCGGTGGCCATTTGGACCGTGCCGGTCACGTTGTTGTTCACCGTGTTGTCGTCCGAAGAGGTGATCTCGACGGTGAAGTTCGTCGTGTTCGAGAACGAAGCGTTGCCGAGAGCGACTTCTTCAACAGCATACGTGGCGAGGTTTCCGCTCCAGTTGTAGGTGAGGACTTCGGTGGCACCGTTCATTACCTTGATTTGGCAAGAAGTCAGTGCTTCGAGGCCGAGGTTCATGAGCTTCACGCTCATGGCCACCGGCTGGCCGGGGCACGCGTCCGTTTCACCCGTGTAGCCGAGCAGCGCCGGGTCGTTCGGCTGCGATGCAGCTGCACAATCCACCGCTTGGAAGATGGCGGCGTGGGTAGCCACGTCCGACTGGCCAGACTCCGTCAGGAGGCGGTTCGGGCAGATGGTGTAGATGGTCGGGAAGTACGCTCCGGCGTAGACGTCGAAGATGGAACCGCCGTTGTCGATGATCGGGTAGGCCGTGCCGGCCGTCCAGTCACCCCAGGTGTCCGGGCCGGTACCGAGCAGGTCAGCATTCGTCGTTGCGTCGTCACCCTCGATGAAGAAGATGCGGATTTCGTCCGTTCCTTCCGGGCCGTAGGTCGCGTACAACTCCTCAAACACGCCGCTGTTGTGGTAGTTCCAGCAGGGACCGCACCAGGTGGCGCTGAAGTCGACGATGACCTTGTAGCCCTGGTCGAGCAGGTCGTACAGGTTGTGTTCCACCCCTGAAATGTCGGTTGCGGTGAAATCCGGTGCGATGCTGCCGTTCGGCAACTGCGCCACAGCTGTGGAGCCCACGCACACGGCGAAAAGAAGCGCGTAGAAGTGTTTCATGGTTGAATCCAAGGTTTTACAGGTTTCTCAAGAAGTGCCAAATGTAGCAAAAACGCCTGCACTCCGCAGAAGGGTTGCACTTCGGCTCAAAAACTCGTGGTGAAGTTGACTTCGAAGCCGTTCGAAGCGGGAACCGCCCGGCACACCCCGCCGATGCAGAAGATGCCTTCGCGGCGTTTGCCGTACCCCAGGCTGAGCCGGTGCGGGCCGTCCACGTACCCGACGGCCCCGTAGAGGTAGTGGACGCGGGCATCGGGGTCGGCGTTGCCGTAGTTGTACTGGTCGAGGACGCTGATGAACACGTGCGGGCTCCAGGTGTACTCGGCGAGGACCGTGGCCCAGTCGCCCTTGTCCTGGTCCGTCGAGAGCTGCTGGACTTCCGCGCGGAGCGTTTGGCCCTCACGCGTAGCAAGCTGAATTTCAACCACATGAATATCCGCATACACCATCCCCTTGAACGAGGTGGTCACGGGCGTCGCGAGCGTGTTGAACTCGAGGTTGAAGTAGGTGTACTTCGCGCGCAGCCGGTCGCTCAGCCGCCGCTCGAGCTGCACATTCAGGTCGCGCACGTATTTCTCCGGCCCGAAGCCCCAACTGAGTCGCTCGTAGCCGGTCACTGCGCCCTCGACGCCGGTCAGGTTGAGCGTGTCGAGGCCGTTTGCTGCGGCATAATTGACCGTCACCTTCGTGCCAAACGGCCCGCCCAGCGGGCTGCCCTTCGGCAGCTGGTAAAACACCTCCGCGCTGGCGCTCGATTCCCCGAACAACACGGTGGCATAGGGGTACAAAGTGGCAGCAAGGTTGTACGTGTGCTGCTTCGTGATGGCCGGGATGTAGTTCACCGGCAGGTCGAAGAGCCGCAGGTCGCGGTCGGACCGGAAGCTCATGTTGTCCACGGTCTTCGCGGAGACGAGGATGCCGAGCCCGCGGCGGGTGTAGCCGAGGTTTGCCAGGAGGGCTTCGCCGCGGCGGTAGATGTACCCGTTGTCGGCGTTGGGGTCGTTGATCTTCGTGGCGTACTCGAGGCCGGCGGTGATGCCGCCGCGCTGGACGTCGAGCCGGTAGGACCACGCGCCGACGTTCTGAGGGACGGCCAGGACCAGGGTGTCTTTCACGATCGACGTGGCGGCCTGGTAGCGGCTGACGAAGCTGGCGCCCAGGGTGATCCGGGTCTCGGCGGCGTCCCAGGCGGGCCGCAGCGCGTTGAGTTCGACCGTACCATCGACGGCACGGACGATGCCTTCGCCGTTGATGAGCCGGCCGTCGAAGTCGAGCCGCTGGACGCCGGTCAGCGCCTTCACTTGGACGCCGGGCGCGGGGTTCAGGACGAGGCGGATGCCGTCGAAGGCGTTGTCGATGCCGAGGGCGCGTTCCTCGTAGCTGCGGAGCAGGATGCCGCTGCCGAACTGTTCGTAGAAGTTGCCCAGCGTGACGTCGACCCCGCGCTCCGGGTCGGCCCACCGTGCATAGCGGTAGCCGATGCCGGTGCCCCTGAACCGACCGGGGAACCCGACCACGGCCCCGAGGTACGACTCAAACCGCACCCCCGCCGAGAAATGCCCCTGCGTGGCGATGACGTTGCCGAAGGCGTTCAGCCCCGTTTTCGACGGCGGAACGACGGCCCCGATCCGGTCATCCTCGGAATAGGACTGCCACAGCAGGGCGGCGTTGCCGCTGATCGACAGCGGCGCGGGCCCGTCCTCGGTTTGGGCCTGCAGCCCGCACGGCGCGGCGCACAGGCCCGCCATGAAGGCGGCACAGGCCGCGGAGCGCAGGAATACCCGCCTCACTTTCCGGTCAGCTTGCGCAGTTGCGCGCGGACTTCTTTCTCGTCCCCGGGCGCGTAGTTGTTGTGCTGCCACACGATTTTTCCGGTCTTGTCGATCAGGAAGGTGTGCGGCACGTTGTTCACCTGCATGGCCCGCGCGAAGTCCTTGTTCGGGTCGAGGAGCACCTGGAAATCCCACATCACGCTGT
>CAMCYM010000106.1 GCA_945883885.1 Chryseobacterium gleum | reverse complement strand
GCGAACTCGGTGGAGAAGATGCACGTATTCTGGGCCTGGTCCTCCTTGAGGATGTCGGCTTGCACGGTCCCGCGCACGCTCTTCAGCGCGTAGGCCCGCAGCCGCCCGTACGTTTCCGCGTCGAGCACATCGGCCCCGGTGCATCCCAGCAACAGCAGCCCCAGCCCGTCGTTCCCCTCCGGCAACCCCCCGGCATACTGGGGCCGCGCCAGCCCGCGGTCCTCCCACCGCGCCCGCAACACCGCCTCGACCCGGTCCTCGAGCCCCTCGGCCCGCACGTACTTCTCGCACTGCTGGTCGATGGCGGCGTTGAGGAAAAATGCGAGCAGCATCGGCGCCGGCCCGTTGATCGTCATGGATACGCTGGTGGCCGGGTCGCAGAGGTCGAAGCCGCTGTAGAGCTTCTTCGCATCGTCGAGGCAGCAGATGCTGACCCCGCTGTTGCCGACTTTGCCGTAGATGTCCGGCCGCAGGTCGGGGTCACGGCCGTAGAGCGTGACGCTGTCAAAGGCCGTGGACAAGCGCTTGGCGGGCATGCCGGCGGACACGTAGTGGAACCGCTTGTTCGTGCGTTCCGGCCCGCCTTCGCCTGCGAACATGCGCGTAGGATCCTCGCCTTCCCGCTTGAACGGGTAGATGCCGGCGGTGTAAGGGAAGGTCCCCGGGAGGTTCTCTTGCAGGCTCCAGCGGGCCAAATCCCGCCAACCGTCCCACCGCGGCACCGCAACCTTCGGGATGCGCAGGTGGCTGAGGCTTTCGGTGCCCGTCCGCACCTCGATGACCTTGTCCCGCACCGGGTAGCCGAAGACCTCGGCCCGGTACCGGTCGCGCAAGACCGGCCACCCCTCCAGCCAAGCCAGCAACTTCGGGTCCAAATCTTGCTGAATCTCGGTGGCTGCCGTTTCGATGGCCGTCCGTCCGGGGCCTTCCGGCACGGCAGAAGCCGCGCGCCGCAAGGCCTGCAGGGTGCCTGCGACCTCGGCTTGGGCCTCGCCCCGCGCGCCGTAGGCCCGGTTCGCCTCGGCGATTTCGCTGAGGTAGCGGGTCCGGCCCGGCGGGATGACGAACCGCTTCTCTTCGTCTTCGGTCGGGAGTTCGAGCCGGCTGTGCAAGTCGATGCCGGTGCGCTTTGCGAGGGTGTCGACGAGCAGCTGGTACAGGCGGTTTGTGCCGGGATCGTTGAAGGTGGAGGCGGTGGTGCCGAGGACCGGCAGCGCCTCGTCATCCGCATCCCACAGGTCGTGGTTGCGTTTGAATTGCTTGCGCACATCGCGCAAGGCGTCGAGGGCGCCGCGCTTGTCAAACTTGTTGATGGCCACGGCGTCTGCGAAATCGAGCATGTCGATTTTCTCGAGCTGGGTGGCTGCCCCGAACTCCGGAGTCATCAGGTACAGCGACACGTCGCTGTGGTCCATGATCTCGGTGTCGCTTTGGCCGATGCCGCTGGTTTCGAGGATGATGAGGTCGAACCGGGCCGCGCGGAGTACTTGGAGGGCTTCGGCGACGTGGCGGGAGAGTGCGAGGTTGCTTTGGCGCGTGGCGAGCGACCGCATGTAGACGCGCGGGGTGTGGATGGCGTTCATGCGGATGCGGTCGCCGAGCAAGGCGCCCCCGGTCTTCCGCTTCGACGGGTCCACACTGACCAGCCCCAGCCGCAGGTCCGGGAAGTCCAGCAGGAAACGCCGCACGAGTTCGTCCACCATCGACGACTTGCCCGCCCCGCCCGTGCCCGTGATCCCCAGCACCGGCACCCGCGGCACCTCCGGCCATGCCGCTCCGAACGCCGCATGGAAGCCCGCGGGGTCGTTTTCTGCGGCCGAAATGCACCGCGCAATGTCGCGCACCTCACCCGCGCCGAGCCGTTCGATGGCTCCGTCGAGCGCCGCCACCGACGGCACGGTGGCAAAATCCGCGCGCCGGATCAGGTCGTTGATCATGCCTTGCAGGCCCATCGCTCGGCCATCGTCCGGGTGGTAGATGCGCTCGATCCCGTAGGCGTGCAGCTCCGCAATCTCGGTCGGGAGGATGGTGCCGCCACCGCCGCCGAAGATTCGGATGTGTCCCGCCCCGCGTTCGTCGAGCAGGTCCTTCATGTAGCGGAAGTACTCCATGTGCCCCCCTTGGTAGGAGGTCATCGCGATGCCCTGCGCATCTTCTTGGATCGCGGTGGAAACGACCTCGTCGACGCTCCGGTCGTGCCCGAGGTGGATCACTTCGCATCCGGAACGCTGCATGATGCGGCGCATGATGTTGATCGCCGCATCGTGCCCGTCGAACAGGCTCGCCGCGGTGACGATCCGCACCTTGTGGGTGGGCACGTAGACGTCCGGGGTGTCAGAGGAGGGGAGGGCCATGGTCCCAAAGGTAGCCACAACCCCTGCCGCGGTCGGTCAGGGGTGCGCGGCGCACCACTGCGCAAGCCGGTGCTCGGCGTTGCGCTGGATGTTCGACCAGTACAGGTTGTAATCGGCAATGTGCCAGTCCTGCACGCGCAGGAGCGAACCCAGCGGAACGCGCAGCGGCTTGATCCAAAGCAACCCGTCGTGCGGCCGGGCGCTGATGGCACCGCGGTACTTCATCCGCAGGTTTCGGTTCAGGATGCCGTGGTGCTCTGCATACGCGGAAAACTCGGTTCGGTCCGGCCACCAGGTGATGGGGTTCACAACCGGATTCCCGACGAAGTGGTCCTTGTAGTACTCCGGATAGTGGCCCTCCGTCACGGTCATCCACATCGCATAGCCGCCGATTGCGTCGGGACCGTAGGCCGGCTCTAGCTGGGTGAACATCCCCGTCGACAGCCGCATGCCCGGCATGTAGGCCACGACGAGCCTTTCTGAGAGCGCGGTGCCGTCAAAGAAGTCGGCGAGGAGCCGGGCACAGTGATAGCTGCCTTGGCTGTGCGCGGCGAGGATCAGCGGCCGGCCCTCGTCCTCGT
This sequence comes from Chryseobacterium gleum, assembly GCA_945883885.1. Taxonomy (GTDB): domain Bacteria; phylum Bacteroidota; class Bacteroidia; order Flavobacteriales_D; family Sanyastnellaceae; genus CAMCYM01. The sequence goes on along the minus strand of CAMCYM010000106.1, from coordinate 2,986 downwards.
GGGCGAGGTAGTGCGCAAACGCCGCATGGACATCGGAATAGGCGAATTCGAGCGCTGCTTCCGCGTCGGCCCCCTCTACATAAAAGCAGCGGAGGTGGGCCTGGCGGTAGCGGGGGGCGAAGATGCGGCCGCAACCGCGGAAGGCGCTGACCTGGTGGCGCAGGGGCCAACTGTCTGCAATGGCGTTCGCTGCAGCATCGTCCCAGCCGGCATTCCATTCCGCCCCGATGCCCCGGTGGGTCGTGGGGTGGATGTAGAAGACGTCGGCCGGCCGTTTCGGTAGCGCAGGGACCGGGCCGAAGCCCTGTGGCCAGGCCGTGCACGGCACATAGGTGGGATGCCATGCCCACGCCGCGCGCATCCGGTAGTCGGGCGCAGCCGCCCCGGCCGGCTCGCGGAAGCCGTGGGGCACTTCGTATTTGTCGCGGGGGTCGAAACCGAACATCAGGCAGGGGGCGCTGCGCCAAATATATCCGCAACCCGCCCCCCGATGCGCTCGACCGCCTCAATGAAATGGGGCGGGGGTGGAGCCGTGAATTCCACTTCGGTCCCGTCCACCCGCGTGAAGGCGAGGCGGTGGGCATGCAGCAGGAGGTACGGCAGATTCCATTCGGCCGCGAAGTACCGGTTGTGCAGGCGGTCGCCGTGGGCGATGTCGCCGACAATGGGATGGCGGAGGTGGCGGAGGTGGAGCCGGATTTGGTGGTAGCGGCCGGTGGCGGGCCGGCACGCGACGACGCTGAGCCGGGTGGTGGGGTAGCGGGTGATGGCCAGCGGGAGTTCCGTGCGGTAGAGCGACTGGAACGCGGTGCGTGCCGGTTTGGCCTCGCCCCCTATGCCGTTCGAAAGCGGCTTTTCGACCACCACATCGTCCTCGCTCATCCAGCCGCGCACAAGGGCTACGTACTCCTTGCGCACGCGGTGCTCCGCGAATTGGGCGTGCAAATGAGCGTGGGCTTGGGCGTTGCGCGCGAAAAGGACGCAACCACTTGTCGGACGGTCCAGCCGGTGCACGGGCTGCACCCACGGGTCCCCGAGCGCATCCATCACCCACTGCTTGAGGTTGTCCTCCTCGTGGAAGGCGAGGTCGGTCCGGTGCACCAGCAGCCGGTTCGGTTTCCATACGACGGCGAGGTCGTCATCGCTGAAAATCAGGTGCGGAGCATCGGGTGTGAGCACGTGAAAAGAATTCCGCTAATTTGCGCCCCCAAGTATACGTCTGAAGCAACGCCCCGCGGGGTTTCGGCGTTCCTTGCAAAACCTCCGAATCGCCTATGCCGCTTCCTCTCCGCCTTGTTCGTGTCGGGTTGCTCGGTCTCTTTGCTGCAACCTTCCACCTGACGGCCTCTGCGCAGTGCACAGGAATCGTCGTTGAAGTGGACACCGCCTTCTACGCTCCGGCACCGCTTCCGGGCTCGATGCCAGGAACCGCTGCGTATACGTTCGACGCGGAAGGATACTTGGAAGGGTACGTGTCCTACAGCGTTTTCGCCACGTTCACGAATCCGACGGACGTGCTTAGTTCGATCTACGCCGTCAACGGTGGACCTTCGATGTTCATCGATGCGCCGTGTGGATGTTTCAACCAGCTTCAGTTCACCGATGTGATGCTGGGCGGTGCGCAAAATCAGGCATTTTTCTTTCTCGAACCGGAAGGGCGGTACGACACCTACTGGACCATCGGGCGCACACCGGGGGAGTATTCCTTGTTCGGCATCCTCAATCCCGCCGGTTTGTACAATTCGAACACGATTTGTTCAACGGATGTGGTGGACGGCTCGATCTTCTTGACCTACACGAGCTGCGCAAACGTTGCTGCTCAATGCATTGCGGGATGTGGGGGCAATCTGACCTGCATCGCGAATTGCAACGCGGCGCAAGCTACGTGCCAAGCGAATTTGCCGAACCTGTCGAATGCCGCAGGGTCGGACTTGAAAATCCTCATCGCTCGGGTGACCACGTGCGGAGACTTTTCTTTCAGTGCCTGCATGCAGACGTTCGTGCAAGGGAACCAAACGAACATCGACACGTGGTGCGCACCCACCGACGGCGGAGGGGTAGTTCAAGTGGAGAATCCCTGTGCGGACTATGCGGCGACGAACGCTCCGGTCACGGTGGTCACTCCGCTGAACTGTGCGGGAGAAACCGCTACCGTCTCCGTGCCGGGTGGCGTTGCGCCGGCCACGTACACGCTTTGGCAATCCACGGGGACAGACCCGGTGGTGGTAGCGACGCAGTCAAATCCGGTGTTCAGCGGCATCGGGGAAGGCAACTACTTCATCACCATTTTTGATGGGAACACCTGCCGTGATACGACGGGCCAGTTCGGATTTGTGGAGCCGGAGCCGTTTGCAGTGGATTGGACGTTGCTCGAGAACAACACCTGTCCGGGGGTCATCGACAATGCCGTGCAGGTCGTGGCTACAGGCGGAATCACGCCGTACGACTTCGGGGCAAGCTTGACTTCTGGAGGCACCGTCTTCGATCCGAACGGCTCGGGCGTGTGGAGCAACTTGCCGTGTGCAGGTCAGAACGGCGGTTACACCTTCACTGCAGTCGATGCGAACGGATGCGACGCGTCCGAAGTGATTGCGCTGAACTGCCCGGCGCCCTTGGTGCTCAACTTGTCGTCTGACGATATCACGTGCTACGGAGCTGGAAACGGGGAAATCACCGGGGTGGCGACCGGAGGAACGGGCACCCTGACCGTATCGGCAACGCCCGGTCCGGTGACGGTTGCAGGCGCATCGCCGCTTGAGGTGAATTTTACGGGGCTTGAGGAAGGCAGCTATGTGGTCAACTTGCAAGATGCAAATGGCTGCACAACCACCGGCAACTATGGCATCGATGAGCCGGCGGAAGTCGGCATCAGCATTGCCGCCACCGACATCTTGTGTGCGGGGGAATGCACGGGCACCGCGGTGTTGACGGCGAACGGCGGGTCGCCCCACTTCGACTACCTCGTGACCACACCGGGTGGCCAAAC
>CAMCYM010000105.1 GCA_945883885.1 Chryseobacterium gleum | reverse complement strand
ACGGCGGTTCTTACCCCTGCAACTCAAACACCGGCTCCTCCGTCGTCGGCCCGGACCTCAGCGCGGACTTCCACACCTACGGCGTGGAATGGTCCGACGGCGAGATCACCTGGTTGCTCGACGGTGCACCGGTGCATACGTTGACTGCGGAAGGGCTCGGGGGGCGGTTTTGGCCCTTCGACCGCCCCTTCCATCTCTTGCTCAACCTGGCCGTGGGCGGGAACTGGCCCGGCAGCCCGGATGCGAACACGCCGTTCCCAGCCGAACTTGCGGTGGACTGGGTCCGCGTGTGGCAATCGGCGGACCACGCGTGGGTCCGCGGCCGCACGGCCGTCACCGCTGGCCCGCTCGCCGAGGCCTACGCCGTGCCGGCCCTTCCCGGCGCCACCTACGCCTGGTCGGTAGACGGAGGCACCCTGGTCGGTCCGTCGGACGGCCCGGACACCGAGGTCGTCTGGCAGGACGGTATCTCGGCGGGCGAAATTCGCTGCGCGATCACAGCCGAGGGATGTGAGGCGGAGCCCGCACGTGCCATCGACATCGCCCACGTCGGCGGGGCCTGCGCCTTTCCTTTGGCCGGCTTCGAGCCGGGCGGGGGCGACCGTGCGGCGTGGTCGTGCGGGTACGGGGCCATCGAAGTGTTGCCGAACGGCAATGCTTCGCCGGCAAACCCATCAGCGCGTTGCTTGCAGTTCGTAGGAACGCCGGAGGGCGACGACCGCGTGAGCTTCGTGACCGATGCCCTTTCCGATGCCAGTGCGCTGACTTCTGGGGCTTTCGTCTTTGCCGTCGACGTGTTCACGAACACACCCGCCGGGACGGAAATCCGCCTCTCGCTCGGTCGCCAGGGAGTTGCTGCGGCCCAAAGTTCCTACACCACCGTCACGGCGTCGACCTACGCCTGGCACACGGTGTACTTCGACGAACTCCTCGGGGTTCCTTCGAACATGGACATCAACACCCTGAACGAGTTTACCCTGCGCCCGGCTCCGGGAAGTCCGTGGACGAGCACCTTCCTCTTTGACAACCTGCGCCTCGTCGATGCGGCCTGTGTTCCGGTCGGCGTGGACGATGCGCCGGTGACCGATGCATGGTCGGTGCGGGCAGCGGGCGAGGGTGTGCTGGAAGTGTATGATGCGGCTGGACAGCAGGTGCGGGTGTACGACGCGACTGGTCGCTTGCTGGCCGAGGTGCAGGCGGAGTCGGATCCGCTGCGCCTCGATGGATTGGGCACAGGCCTGCGCGTGGTGGTGCTGGAAACCGGGACATCCCGCAGCGTGTGGTTGCCGTGAAACAGCTCTTCGTGCTGCTGTTCGCCTGTGTCTGCGCCTTGACGGCTCGTCCCCAGGCGGTTCCAGTTACGCTCGTGCAAGACGCCCGAGGTACCTGGACGATGCTGCGCGGCGGCGCCCCGTATTTCGTGGAAGGCGCAGGTGGACCAGGGTCCATCCGGGCACTTGCGGAGGCCGGCGGGAATTCTGTGCGGACGTGGTCCAGCGACGGCGTGCGGGCGGTGCTGGATTCGGCGCAGGCGGTCGGCGTCTCGGTGATGGTCGGGCTATGGATGGGCCACGAGCGCCACGGATTCAACTACCGCGACGACTGGGCGCGTCGGGATCAGCTTTCTAGGTTTACCGAAGTCGTACGCATTTACCGGGACCATCCGGCGCTGCTGTGTTGGGGGGTGGGGAACGAAATGGACCTGTTCTACACGGATCTCAATGTGTGGTCGGCCGTGCAAGAGGTGGCTGCGATGATCCACCGGGAAGATCCGCTCCACCCGACCGTGGTGGTAACGGCGGGCATCGACGTGGCTGAGGTGGCCCTCATTTCCACCCACTGTCCGGACATCGATATGCTGGGTGTCAATACCTACGGCGGGATTTCTTCGCTGAAAGAGGACGTGGCGCTCTTCGGGTGGCAGAAGCCGTATCTCGTGACCGAATGGGGGGCGACCGGGCACTGGGAAGTGGAAAAGGCCCCGTGGGGCGCGCCGATCGAAGAGTCGAGTTCGCTTAAGGCGGAGCGCTACCGGGAGCGCTACCGGACGGGCGTGTTGGGCGATCCCGGGCATTGCCTGGGTTCGTATGCCTTCTTGTGGGGCCAAAAGCAGGAAACCACCCCCACCTGGTACGGGGTCTACCTCGAGGACGGCCGCGCGCTCGGTCCGGTCGATGCCATGACGGAGGCATGGACGGGCCGCTTGCCGGAGCAGCAGGCCCCTGTTTGGCGCGCCCTGCGCATCAACGGCTCGGAAACGGCCGCCCCCTTCGAAACGGCGCCGGGCGCCCGCCTGTCCGTCGCGGGCACCTGGCAGGACCCCGACGGTGACGCCTGCACCGTTCGCTGGGAAATCGTTCCGGAATCGACGGACATCAAGGCCGGTGGCGACCGCGAATCGCGGCCACCGACCTACGCGTCGGCCGATGGCGCAGCAGCCGATGGCGCGGCTTCGCTGCGGGCCCCGTTCGCGCTCGGTCCGTACCGCCTCTTTGCGTACCTCGACGACGGCCACGGCAAGGCGGCAGTGTGGAACGTGCCGTTCCTCGTCCGCTGACCGCTACCTTTGCGGCATGAGCGAATGGAAACGGCTCGCAGAGGCGCGGTTGCCGACGGAGTGGGGAGAATTTCAGGCCATTGCCTTCGGTCGTGAGGGTGCAAAAGAGCCGCACGTGGCCTTGGTCAGCCGGGTGCGACCGGAACCCGCCGACGGGCATGTGCATGTGCGGATCCACAGCGAGTGCATGACGGGCGATACCTTCGGTTCGATCCGATGCGATTGCGGTCCACAGCTCCATGCGGCGCTCGAAGCTCTCGGAGCGGAAGGTGGCGTGCTGGTGTATTTGCGGCAGGAAGGTCGCGGCATCGGGCTGGTAGAGAAGCTGAAAGCCTACGCCCTGCAGGACAAGGGACTCGATACGGTGGAAGCGAATGTGGCCCTTGGGCATGCGGTCGATGCACGTACGTACGACGATGCGGTGTGGATTTTAGGGGAGTTGTCGCTCGATCGGGTCCGTCTGTGGACGAACAACCCGGACAAGGTGGCCGCCCTGGAGCGGGCGGGGATTTCGACCCAGGTGCAGCCGTTGGAGCTCCAGCCGGGCCCAGAGAATGATCGGTATATGCGCACAAAGCGCGATGTCCTCGGTCACTGGTTGAGAAGTTTCTCGTGAGCATCGGCTCGTTTTCGTCCCGTCCGTGCGATCTTCAAGGCATGCGTTTCGTCGTGTGCATGGTCTGGTGGTGTGGGTTCGTGGCTTCCGCCGTTGCGGAGGACGCGGGTGTGCTGGCGCGTTCGAGTTACCCTGCCGGGTACCAAACGCAATGCCCGGGCTTCGACGAATTCATCGCCACGTGCCGCGACCCCGAGATCCGCTGGGCCCGCCGGCACCTGTTCAGTGAGGCTTTGGAGGTGCACTTTCCGGTGAATTACATGCGGGCAGACGGCCAAGCGTTCGTTTGGGCAGATGGAGACCTCCGGTGGGTGATGTCGGGTCTGGACGACCGGACGAATCTTTCGAAGAGCGAAAACAGGGGATTCAACTACGGCGCATTCCCTTTCATTCACGAGGGGGCGCTGCACTTGCTCGGCGGCTATGGGTTTTGGCGGAACCATGCGGACTGGATCACCTTCATGTCAGAGCAGGGCGAGTGGGAAATCAACCGGGTCAGCGGTGCCTCACCCGAGGGCCAGCCGCACCATGCTTGCTGGCAAGAAGGCAGTTCGGTCCATTGGCTCGGGCTCGATGCGCAACTGAACGGCGATGCCCGCGCCACGGAATGGTGGGTCCTCGATCTCTCAACGAAGCAGTGGTCCCAGCGCGGGGTGTTGGAGTTTCCGATGGGCCAGGGATGGCGCACCGTCTTTGATTTGGAGAATTACATCGTTCTCCTGGATGGTTCGAACGGCTATGCGCTTGTGAGAAAGTCAGATGGTCATGTGGCCATTGTCTCGGCGGACCAGTGGGCGGTGGACCTGTGGCGGGCGTGCACCGAGCGAGGGACGATGTTCAACCAGGGGGATGTGCTCGGTTGGATTTCTCCTGCAGGTGAAACATCGACGTGGAATTTTGCGACGCGGGCGGATGAGAGCACATTTCTCAACTACTTCGCTCCGTTCGAGCCCGACGCTCCCGAATCGATGTCTGACCCGGTTTGGGTAGTGGTTCCGTTTCTGGGGCTCGGTGGGTTAGCATTGGGGTGGTGGTGGGGACGTCGGGGCCGGCGGGAAGCGTCGGGCGCAGACCGTGGTTCGGTGGGCAAGGCAGCAGTGAATTCGGGAGTGGAGCACTGGTCTCCAGCTCTTCGCGCACTGTTGCTTCAACCGGAGCGCGAATTGTTGACTGCAGAACTCGACGCGTTGCTGGGCATTTCCGATGTGCAGTCTCCGGAGACCTTGCGCGCACGCCGTGCCCGCACCATCTCTTCGGTGAACGCAGAATTTGAATTGCTCTTCGGATACACTCTGATCCAGCGAGACCGCGGTAGCTCGGACCGGCGAAAGGTGGTCTACCGGTTGGCCTCCCCGCCATCGATGGTGCGCAAACTGCTTCGGGATCGTGGGATTTCTGCTCAGCGGGTCAGTGTACCGCCACGCGAAGCACCTGCCGAGTCCCGCCCGTGAACTCGAGGAGGTAAACGCCCACCGCCACGGCGGCATCGAAATCGACCACGGCGCGTCCGGATGCATCGGTATGGAGCGCGAGGACCGGGGCCACGGTGGCGCCATCCAGCGATCGCAGACGCACGGAAACCTCGGTGCGGGGAGTCAGGCCGGTCACGGACCAGTGGGCGGTCGTTGCGGGATTCGGATGAACGTGCATTGCGCGCGACGGGACCGTCCGGGTTTCGGTCACTGCGATCAGCGGATTGCCTGCGCAGTCAAATCCCGGTTCCGCATACGTGCAGGGTGCGGAGAGCGTAGCCGCTGCATCGAAATTGCAGGCGTCCGCTGTGAGGCAACCGGCCACTTCCACGCCGTCGCAAACGCCGTTTGCATTCACGTCTTCGCACGGGAAGTCCGGCGAAGCTGCCACGCAGAACGGACCTTCCCAGGTAGATCCGAAGTCGCCTCCTCCGGAGAACAGCACGGTTCCGTCTGCTACCGTGGCGAAGAAGGATCCGTCGCCCATAGCCATGCCGTCGCCGTAGCTGTCGAGGAGCACGAATGTGTGGCATCCTGCTGGAATGCAGCCCGTAGTGGCGACGGGCGTGTTCGTGGTGCCGTTCGGGTACGGCCCTCCCTCCAGCCAAACGCCCCCATCGGAATCGACCACCGTCCAGCTGGTTTCGTACCCGAACACGTCGGGCACCACCGTCACGGTCACCGGCTCACCCGGAAGCACAGTGCGCTGCAAGGCAATGGCGTTGTTGTCGGCATAGGCATCCCCAGCGGCTTCGAGCACCACAGACAGCGTGTTCGGTCCAGCTGCCCATGCAAAGGGCGGAAGGGCAACTTCTGCAGTGGCATGCGGTTCGAGGGCCAAATCAACCGGGATGTTCCACGGGGCAGCGCCGTTGAGGGACAGCGAGAGGGCTTCTACCACGAGCGGTTCCGTTCCCACGTTGCGGACGGTGGCGGTTCCGCCTTCGGTGCCTGAGACGCAGGTGCCGGAAGGGAAGGTGAGTGCTGTGGCTGCGGCGTCGTGGGCGAAGAGGGGGGTGGCGCCGGGGGAGGCGAGGAGGGAGGTTCGGGCGGTTTCCAAGGTGGCGCGCATGCGCTCCTTTTGGCCCACCGTAAAGGCCTGCATGCACCCTTCCGCCACGTAGTCCATGTAGTTGTCTTGCAAGGCTCCAGCGCACGCGCCCAGCACAGTGCATCCGAGGTTCATCAACGTGGCAGGCGTGTCGCAGACCCGGTCGCCTTCCAGTGCACAATCGCCCTCGGCGCCGCACGCGGCTGTGGCGTGGAAGGTGTGGTGGAGGCCGAGGTAGTGGCCGAGTTCGTGGGTAAGTGTCCGATTCAACTGACTGAAAACGTTCAGATT
>CAMCYM010000104.1 GCA_945883885.1 Chryseobacterium gleum | reverse complement strand
CTTCGACTACCTCGTGACCACACCGGGTGGCCAAACCGTGAACGCAAACGCGTTGTGCGCGGGTTCCTATGTCGCAAACGCCATTGATGCGAACAACTGTGTCATTTCCGGTACGTTCTCCGTGGCAGAACCTGCGCCGATCGTGTTCGAGGTGGTGGTGGAAGACGTGAGCTGTGCGGGCGAGGCCGATGGAAGTTTGTGCATCGTCGATGTGGCGGGGGGGACGGGGGATTTGGTGTACCAAGTGCTCCCCATCCCAGGGAATTACTCCAGCACGACCTGCTTTGACCTTCCCATCGGCACCTACACGGTGAATGTGCGGGACGAGAATCTGTGTGTGGAAACAGTGACGGGCTTGACCCTCATCGAGCCGGCACCGATTCAGCTGCTGGTGAATACGCAGCACATTTCGTGCACGTCCTTCGCGGATGGCGAGGTGACGGTCAGCGCCATCGGGGGCACGGGAGACATTGCGCTGGTGTTGCCATTCCCGTCGGGACTGCCCGCTACGGTGGACGACCTCGATGCGGGTCCCGTGTTGATTGCGGTGGAGGACGAAAGTGGGTGCGTGGTCGAACAATCGGTGGTCATTCTGGAGCCCGATACTTTGATCGTGGAAATCGACGCCGTAACGAACGTGGTATGCGGCGGAGATTGCGACGGGACCGCGGAAATCGCCTTCTTCGGAGGCTCGGGCGGGCTGACCCTCGAGCTCAACGGCAGCACGAACTTCGACCTCGACGCCTTGTGTGCGGCGGAATACGAGGCAGCGGTGCAAGATGCGAACGGTTGCGTTTCGGCTGTGGACTTCACGGTCGAGGAACCCGAACCCATCGAGGTGCTCTTCGCGGTCGATCCGGTGACGTGTACGGGCATGAACGACGGAAGCGCGGTCATCTTCCCGACCGGGGGAACGGGCGGCGTGACCTGGCAGCTGCTCGAGCCCGGGATTGATTTGGACAACCTGTACGAGGGCATCTACCACGTGCTGGCTGTGGACCAAACGGGGTGCACAGAAGAAGCAGAGTTCGAAGTGGTCGCCGAGGAAGTCACAGACATGGAGGTGGAAGCGCTCAGCTCGCCGACCACCTGCTGGGAACGCAACGATGGAACCGCCACGGCTTCCGTCACCGGTGGGTACACGCCGATTTCGTACGCGTGGAGTGACTCGAAGGCCCAAACCACCGCGACCGCCACAGGACTCACCGAAGACACCTACGTCGTCGTTGTGACGGACAGCCTCGGCTGCCGGCTCGAATTCACGGTCACGGTGGAGCCCACGGTGGGCTGCCTTTTCATCGCCGAAGCCATCACGCCGAACGGCGACGGCTACAATGACGAATGGGTTGTGGGCGGACTCGAATACTTCCCGAATTCGCAGGTCACGGTCTTCAATCGGTGGGGTCAGGTACTCTTTGAGTCACGCGGATATACGCAGCGTTGGGACGGCCGCACGAACGGCTTCGAATTGCCCGTGGCAGATTATTACTACGTGATTGATCTCGCGGACGGAAATGCCCCGATCACTGGAACGGTCACCCTGAAGTACTGAGACGATGAGAACGAAAGCAAAGCATCTGATTCAGGCGGGCGTCCTCGTGGCCGCGGTAGGACTGCTGCCAACGATGGGCACGGCGCAGCAGCTGTTCCGCCGCGCACAGTACATGGTAAATCCCTACCTCTCGAATCCGGCGGTGGCCGGAACCACGGTGGATTCGCCGATTTATGCGACCATCCGGAACCAATGGGCGGGGTTTGAGGGGGCTCCTCGCACCCAAGTGCTCAGCGGCTACACCAGCTTGCCCGGCCGCCTCGGCATCGGGGGCATGGTCTTCAACGACAACACCGGGGGTGCGATCCGCCAAACCGGAGTCGAAGCATCCGCCGCATACGCCATCGACCTCAACAACTACGATGCCGTGTCCTTCGGCCTCGGTCTCATGGCAAACCAGTGGTCGTTCGATCCCACCGGGCTGGAGGTTTGGGACGTGGACGACCCCACGCTGCAAGGGGCCGAGCAGAAGACCGTCATCGACGCCCATGTCGGGATGATGGTTTTCGGCTCGAACTATTCCTTCGGGTTTTCTGTGCCGCAGCTCTTCCAGGCTTCCACCGGGTTAGCCACAAGCACGGCGGTCAACGCGGTCACGGACAACGCCCTCACGCGGCACATGCAATTCATGGGCAGCTACTCCTACAACGTGAACCGTCAGTTCGCGTTGGAAGGCTCCGGTTTTGTGCGCCTCACCGGTGAAACCCCGGCCCAATTCGACGGCTACCTCCGTGGAGTCGTCAACAAGATGGGCTGGATGTGCATGGGCTTCCGGCTCGGCGAATCGGTGGTGCTCGGGGCAGGGGGGAAGTTGGGCAATGCGGAGCTCGCCTACACCTATGAAGTCGGGGTGGGCAATGTGCGCTACTTCAGCCCGCACACCCATGAATTGACGCTCGGTTACCGGTTCCAGCCTGCGCGTGGATTCATGGGCGGTGGCAATTCCAGCCGTGTCTTCGATCGCCGGCGAATTGTAAAGATTGCCAACTGAAACATTCGCACAGCGGACTTTCGTATTTTCGGGGAAACCATCGGTCTCTCATGAAGCTTTCTACTTCGGTTGCGTGTGCATGTGCCCTGTTGACGGCGGGTTCCGCGGCGGCGCAGTTTTCTCAGTTGCGGGTGGAACGGGTGAACAACCAAAACCGCGTAGTCGGCACCACGTGGCGCGTCTATGCCGTGATGCAGCAGGAGGGAGACATCCTCGATGCGGTCTTCGGCGACAAGGCCCATCCGATGGAAATCACCTCGACGGCGTCGTTTTACCAGCATCCGAAGGGAGGGGCGCTTGCATCCGAGGTGATGCGCATGGACGTCGACAAGGACCCGACGTTGCGGTTCGACTCGTGGTTTACCATCGGCGCAGACGACAACTACATGAATTCGGTCACCCCGTTCATCGTTGAGTTCGGGGAGTTTGAGAAGGGCAATGCCTTCCGGACCGAGGACGGTGCGTGGTTCGTGACACCGGACAAGCGGCAGGCGATGGCACCGGAGAACAAGGAAATCCTCCTGATGCAGTTGACCTCCACGGGCAAAATCGAAGGCGTAATCAACCTGCACGGCCGGACACGTGGCATCACGGATGCGGCTGGAGCGATGGTTTCGGGCAACGCCCAAATCCAAGAAACAGGCCTGCGCTTTACCTGCGATCCGTCGCAGCGCTGAGGGCAGCAGCCCGCTCCACATGCGCGGCCAGGTGCCGGGCCGTATGTCCATCTCCTGAACCCAGCAGGGCTTCTGGCGTGCCTGTGAAATGCACCCTGCCGCCTGCGTCTCCGGCCTCGGGCCCCATGTCGATCACCCAGTCTGCGCGCAGCAACGCATCCGGATGGTGCTCGACCGCCAGCACAGAGTGGCCGGAAGCAATCAGCTGATCGAAGATGTCGAGCAGGCGTGCGACGTCGTGGATGTGCAAGCCGGTGGTGGGTTCATCGAATACGAACAGGGTCTTCGGGCGGCGGGAAGAACCGTCGAGGAATGAGGCCAACTTCATCCGCTGGGATTCGCCTCCGCTGAGGGTGGAGGTGGATTGGCCGAGGCCGATGTACCCCATGCCCACACGTGCGAGGGGTTCCAGTCGGTTGCGCAGCCGCCTCAAGGTGGTCTGCTCTTCCCGCCGGCCGGCCTCCTCCCGAAACGCCGCGAGGGCATCGTCCACGGTCATGTCGAGCACGTCGGAAATGGATGCACCATTCCAAGTGATTTCCAGGATTTCAGGGAGGTAGCGCTTGCCGTGGCAGGCTTCACACGTGAGCGTCAGGTCCGCCATGAACTGCATCCCGACGGTCACGGTCCCTTCGCCCGTGCACGTTTCGCACCGTCCGCCGGGGACGTTGAAGCTGAAGTGGGAGGGTTTGAGGCCGCGTTGTTTGGCGAGGGGCGTTTCGGCAAACAGGGAGCGGATTTCTTCGAAGGCTTTGACGTAGGTGGCAGGGTTCGAGCGGGAGGAGCGCCCGATCGGGTTTTGGTCCACCCATTCGAGCGCCTCGAGGCCGGTCGGAAGCGGTTCGCAATGTCCGCCTACGCCTGCAGGACCGCCGGTGCCATCGAGCAGGCTGCGGACGAGCGGGACGAGCACTTCGGCCACAAGGGTGCTTTTCCCGCTTCCGCTGACGCCGCTGACGGCGACGTAGGCATGCAACGGGATGTCCACGTCGACGTGGCGGAGGTTGTGGCGGCTTGCCCCGCGCAGGCGGATGCGGTGCTGGTGCGTCGGTCGGCGGTGCGCGGGAACGGGCACGGTGCAGAGGCCCTGCAAGTAGGCCAGGGTCAACGAATCCGGATGGTCTTCCGCTGCGGATGTGTGCGGGTCGCCTGCGAACACGACGCGACCGCCCCCAGTTCCCGCGCCCGGCCCGAGGTCGATGACGTGGTCGGCTGCCCGAATGAGGTCTTCGTCATGTTCCACCACGACGACGGTGTTGCCGCCATCGCGCAGGGATTTGAGCAGCCCGATGAGCCGTTCGGTGTCACGGGCGTGCAGTCCGATGCTGGGCTCGTCTAAGACGTACGTGCTGCCGACGAGGCTGCTCCCGATGCAGGCGCTCAGGGCGATGCGTTGGGCTTCCCCGCCGCTCAGGGTGTGGCTGCCCCGGTGCAGCGTGAGATAGCCGAGGCCCAGCCCGATGAGGTAGTCGACCCGCCGTCGGACTTCCGCCAGGGGACGCCGGGCCACGGCCCATTCTGCTTCGGTGAGTGTCCAGCCGGCCAGCACGCGCCCCAGTTCTTCGAGGGGCAACCGCAACAACGCTCCGAGCGACCAGCCGTCGATGCGCACGTGTTCAGTTTCCGGGTTGAGCCGGGAGCCGTGGCATGTTGCACAGGTCGTTTTGCCACGGAAGCGGCTGAGCAAGACACGTTGAGCGATCTTGTAGCTGTGGGCCTCGAGGTCCGCAAAGAAGCTGTCGAGGCCATCGAAGCCTTTTCCGCCTTCCCAAACCTTGCGCCGGCTTTCCTCCGGCAGCCGGCTCCAGGGTGCATGGACGTCGATGCCGTTGCGCTCTGCGGCAGCCACGAGCGCATCTTTCCACGCCTCCGTGCGTTCCCCGCGCCAGCACGCGAGCGCCCCTTCGTAGATGGACAGGGCGCTGTCGGGGACCACTAGATCCGGATCGATGCCGATGACCGACCCGAACCCCGCACACACCTTGCACGCGCCGACCGGCGTGTTGAAGGCAAACAGGGCAGGCGACGGAAGCACGAAGGCGATGCCGTCCCGCTCGAACCGGTCAGAAAACGTCCAGACATCCCCGGTGTCGGCCCACTGCACCGAACAGGCCCCGGCCCCTTCAAAAAATGCCGTTTCCAGCGAGTCGAGGGCGCGGGAGGGAAAGGCATCGTCGAAGTCCACCGCGAGTCGGTCGACCACGAGCGCGAGGGTGCCGGTGGCGCCTTCGGGCACTTCGGAAGGGTCGCAGACCGCGCCGTTGTAGAGGACGCGGCTGAAGCCTTGGGCTTGCCAAACCGCCGCCTGCGTCTGCGCCGGGCGGCTCCCGGTGTGAGGGGAGAGCAGGAGGAACCGGCGTCCCTCGGGTTCCTGGAGGATGCGGTTGAGGACGTCCTCCGGCCGGTCGCTGCGGACGGGCAGGCCGCTGACGGGCGAGTACGTCGTCCCGATGCGGGCGTAGAGGATGCGGAGGTAGTCGTGGATTTCCGTGCGGGTGCCGACCGTGGACCGGGTGCCGCCCGCGGAGGAGCGCTGGTCGATGGCGATGGCCGGGGTGAGGCCTTCGATGCGGTCGACGTCGGGCTTGTCCAGGCGGCCGAGGAATTGGCGGGCGTAACTGCTGAGGCTTTCCACGTACCTCCTTTGGCCTTCAGCATACAAGGTGTCAAACGCCAGGGAACTTTTGCCGGAACCGCTCAGCCCGGTCAGGACGGTCAGCTTCCCTTTCGGGATGTCTACGTCGATGGCCTGCAGGGTGTGTGCGCGCGCGCCTCGGATCCGGA
>CAMCYM010000103.1 GCA_945883885.1 Chryseobacterium gleum | reverse complement strand
GGCGTTGTTGCCGAATTGCCAAATGGACTCCGAGTTCGTCATGATGGGACTCATGCGGGATTTGTCCCCGGCCATGTACTCCCGGATGTCGCGGGCTGAGCCGCGGCGAGCCGGGTAGTTGCGGTCCCATTCTTTCTCGGTGAGGTATTGGCAGAAGGTATTCAGGCCTTCGTCCATCCAGGTCCACTGGCGCTCATCCGAGTTGATGATCATCGGGAAGAAGTTGTGCCCCACCTCGTGGATGATGACAGTGATCATCCCATACTTCGTGCGGTCCGTGTAGGTACCGTCGGGCTCCGGACGGCCGCCGTTGAAGCAGATCATCGGGTACTCCATGCCGATCCACTTCGAGTGGACACTGATGGCCACCGGATAGGGGTAGTCTACCGTGTGCTTCGAGTACGTGAGGAGGGTTTGGGCCACGGCCTTCGTGCTGTACTGCTCCCACAGCGGATTCCCTTCTTTCGGGTAGTAGCTCATGGCCCAAACGCGCTTCGCGCCTACCTCCACTCCCATCGCATCCCACAGGAACTTCCGGCTGGAAGCCCAGGCGAAATCGCGCACATTCTCCGCCTTGAACACCCATGTTTTCTGGGCCTTCGAACGCGAGGGCTCGTTCTTCCGGGCCTCCTCCTCCGTCACAATCATCACCGGCTCGTTCGAGGTGAAGGCGCGGGAGAGCCGTGTGCGCTGCTCGGCCGTCAAGACCTCCTTTGCATTCACCAGCTCGCCCGTCGAAGCGACCACGTGGTCAGCGGGGAGGGTGATGGCCACCGTGTAGTTGCCGAAGTTCAACGTGAACTCGCCCGCACCGAGGAACTGCTTGTGCTGCCAACCGGTTTCATCGGAGTACACCACCATCCGAGGATAGAATTGGGCAATGGTGTACAGGCAGTTGTCGTCCTCCTCGAAGTACTCATACCCCGACCGGCCGCCGTACTTGATGCGGTCGTTGATGGGATACCACCAGCTGACGTCGAACACGAACTTGCCCCCGGGCTGCAGAGGTTGCGGCAACTCGACGCGCATCATGGTCTTGTTGACGGTGTACGTGAGCGGTTTGCCCGAAGCATCTGCGACTTTGCCGATGCGGAAGCCCCCGTCGAACTCGGGTTCGAGCTTGCGCACCTGATCGAACGTCATGCGGTCCGACATGCGCGTTTCCCGGATGAGTTCCGCGTCGCTGTCCTTCGCGCTTTGGTTTTGGTCCAGCTGGAGCCAAACGTAGCGCAGCACATCGGGACTGTTGTTGAAGTACGTGATGCGCTCTTCGCCATCGATCCTGCGCGCCACATCGTCCAGCCGCACCTTGATGTCATAATCTGCGCGCTGTTGCCAATACTCGTGGCCCGGCGCACCCGACGCCGTGCGGTAGGTGTTCGGCGTAGGCAATTCCGGACCCAGCTGCCGGAAGGGATTCACGTCCACTCCGGGCGTGGGCATCACCTCTTGTGCAGTCGCACCCGGTCGGCTTGCTGGCGCTTGTTGGGCGTGAATGCCCGCCACAGAAAACATCCACAACACGGCCCACAACCCGCGTCCCATCCTGTTTATGAATACGTCTGGTCGCATCACTTTTGTCTCGATTTAATCCCCCGAAAATACGGCATTCAATCACTGCCACGGCCGAGGGGCGAGTTCAGGCAGCTTGGTGTCACCCATTCATCCTCCAGAAAACGTCTGTTGTAAAAAACACTGTGTCAATGAAGTACAAGACACCGTTTCGAGTGAGCACGTTTTCATCGTGCAAATCTTCTAGAATAACACCCCAATCAGGGTGATAGTAGTCGTTGTTCCGCACCCGTTCGAAACCGTTCGATTGCATAAACCTCCTGACCAGCTCCAAGTCAGTTGGAACGTCTGCAGCTACAAATGGCTGCTGAACCATCGCGTACAACCGTTGATTTTCTTGGGTGAATCCAACCAATTCGTATGCGGTGTCAGGAAAAAGAACGTTGTGGATCAATAGATTCAATAGATAATCCCTCCAGCATTTGTAAAAAATGGCATCATTTAACTTCACCACGTGCCTATCATCCTTCAAAAACACCCGCTGCTCAGCCCCACTGCTCACAAAGTCATCCAAACGCACCCCTTCGACCATGAGCCGATGTTCGTAAACCCAAGTAATCAGGGCCGCTTCTTCTGCTGAGCGGAACAACTTTGTGTCCGCAACCAAGCCGCCTGGAGCCGAGCCATTTTCAAGGTGACAGGCAATTGCTTGGACAATTCCTCCATGCCTAACTGGGCGCGTTCCTGAAAGGACATGAAAAAGTTCATCTCGCACGGTGTATTGATTCTCCATCGAAGATAACGGACAACGGCTTCAATTACCCCACGAAGCGCTACTCTTCCGTCCGCAATTCCCCCTCCCCGGTGCGTTCGAGTTCGAGATCAGCCGGCGAAGTGCCGTGGAGCACGGCGTCGCCGGGACCCGTCAAGGCCAGGTAGGCGTACTCCGTCGCACGGAACCGCAAGGGGCGCAGGGCGGCTTGGTGGATGAACGCCCGCGTGCTAAAACAGCCGGAAGCATCGAGGCCCGAGAGGCCTGCGGAAAAGGCCTCCAGCACCGTGGGGCTGCCGGTGAGGGTGGCGGTCACCGCGCCGGAGTGCAGCAGCACAGCCACGGTGTCGCCCGCGGCATCGAGGTCGATGGAGCCGGAGCAGTTGCGCGCATCGAGGCGGAACGTGCCCGGGCGGTCGGGCAGGGCGGCGATGAAGCGGCCTGCGCCCCGGTGCTCCACGGCTGCGAGTGCGGGCGAGCGCACCGTCGCACGCAAAGTGATGCCCAAATCCCGCACCCAGCGGCATGTATTGCCGTCTCCCAGCGTCAGCGTGGTGCCATCCCAATCCGTTTCCGCGTCCGCTAGCAGGTTCTCAGGCCCTTCCCACACCACCACCGTGCGCCCGGATTCGCCCGGCACCCATGTCACGTCGATCCGGTCGTAGAGCAGCAGGGAAGCGGCTTCGGCACCCTCGAACACCACCGAATCACGCGCATTCGCACCGGCGCGCTGGATGCAATCCGGTGCGTCGGGCTGATTGCAAGCACCGAAGGCAATGGCACAGGTCAAGGCCACGAGAAGATGCGAGGCGCGCCGAGGGGTCATCGGTGGATGGATTTGGCCCGCTCCCAGTACCCATCTAACTCCGCCAACGGAACGGCTCCGAGTTGTTTGCCGTCCGCGGCGACGGCACCTTCCAAATGCTTGAAGCGGGCAATGAACCTCCGGTTCGTGCGCTCCAGCGCTTCGTCCGGGTTGATGCCCGTAAAGCGCGCATAGTTGATCAGCGCGAAGAGCACATCGCCGAATTCGTCTGCCGCGCGCGCTGAACCGGCAGCCTCCTCCGCTCGGAATTCGCCGAGCTCCTCCTCGACTTTGGCCCAGACATCGGCAGCTTGTTCGAATTCGAACCCGACACCGCGGACTTTGTCCTGGATCCGGTACGCCTTCACCAGCGCCGGCAAGGACTGTGGCACACCTTCGAGGACCGACTGTGCCCCTTCCTGCAGCTTGAGCCGCTCCCAATTCGCCTTCACCGCATCCTCGTCGTTCGCCTCCACGTCCCCATAGATGTGCGGATGGCGCGCGACCAATTTGTCGCAGATGCCGTGGAGCGCATCGGCCATGTCCCAGCCCCCCTCCTCACGCGGCAACTCACTGGCAATCTTTGCATAGAACACCATGTGCAACAGCAAGTCCCCGGTCTCCTTGCGCACTTCCGCGAGGTCGCCGTCGAGGATGGCATCCGCGAGCTCGTACGTTTCCTCGATGGTCAGGTGGCGCAGGGATTCAAACGTTTGCTTCCGATCCCACGGGCACTGCGCGCGCAGCTCATCCATCGTGTCCAACAAACGTCCGAACGCAGCAAGTTTCTCTTCCCGGGTGTGCATGAAGCGAAGGTACGCCGCTAATTTGGGGCGGTGAAGCAGCACCTTGTGGGCGTCGTGTTCCTCTTTGTAAGTGTTTCCCCGCTGCTGGCGCAGCCGGGCCCCAACGCAACACCAGCGCGCACCGCCGAACTGGGCCTCTCCTTCGGCTTCACGGCCGTCCACCGTCCCGAAATCTGGTCCGCAGTCACCTCCCATGCCTTCGGAGGTTCCGCCACCCTGCTCCGCCCGGCCGCCGGCGCCTGGACCACGGCCGGCCGCCGCGGACTTCGCCCTCCCCCCCTCGAAGGCCTGGAGCTCGCCTTCACCTCGGCCGGCGGGCCCGGCGTCGGGCCGCAGGCCCACGCCGTTTGGATCGTACGCCACCCCCTCTCGCAGCGGTCCGCCTTCGAAGCTGGCACGGGCATCGGCTGGGCATTCGCCCCCTACGACCCGGACCTGCGGCCCGGCAACTTCATCCTCGGCTCACACCTGAACGCCGCCCTGCGGCTCGGCCTGCTCACCACGCCCTTCCCGCGCCTCCGGCTCGGCCTCGCCTTCACCCACCTCAGCAACGGCTCCTTCGCGCAGCCGAACCTCGGCACGAACCTCCTCACCGCCCGCGCCGCCCTCGTCCTCACCTCCCCCCCACCCCACCCTCAAACTCAACCTCAACCTCAATCTCAATCTCAACCTCAACCTCAATCTCAACTCTCCCTCTTCACCGGCGCCCGCGAAGCCGGCCTCCCCGACAGCAAGCGGCACATCGTCGGCGGGCTCCAAGCGGCCTACACGCATCCCGTGCGGGGCAGCGCCGTCTGCCTCCGAGCCACAGGAGGACTGACCGTGAATTCCTCCTTGCGCGCCACCCACGTGGATGGCCCCACGGAATCCCTGCGCGACTGGGTGCAGCCGCATGTGGCGGCCGGACTTGAGTGGCCGTATGGGCGCGCGCGGTTTGTGCTGGCCTACGGCACCGTATTCCTCAACACCGACCGCATCCTCGGAAAACGGCTGTTGCTCGCCGAGTTAGGCTGGCGACTGAGTCCACACATCGAGGCCGTCGCCGGATTGCGGGCCTTCGGATTTCGGGCGGACTTCCCGTACGTCGGTGTGGCGTGGATGCTGCCGCGTCACTCGGGGCAGGTGTCACCGAAAGCCGCGAGGAACACGAGCAGGTCCGATGTACCGACCACGCCGTTGCCGTCCAAATCCTCCGGACACACCGGCGCTGCCGGCACGTAGCTGCAGCTGCCATCCGGGAGGGCGGCCTCGGCATCGTAGTTCAGGGCCACCGGGTCCATGCATCCCGCGCACGACGTGATTTCGCATGAACCGTCGTCGTCCGTCGCGGCCGGGTTGAAGTTGCAGGCGAAGCTGTAGGTACACCCGAGGACCAAATCACCTGGATCCGGCACGACGGAGCCGAACAGCCCCAGGTGCTCCATGTACGTCCAGCACGTCAACCAATTGTCTCCCCCGGGCTGAAATGCACCCCAATACGTTGCAGCATCAAACCATGGATCAGTAGGCAGTTCACCCGCCGGCACCTGCCAATTCGCTGCTGTCGGAAAAGGCGAAATCTGTTCCGTTACGAACCCATCGGCCACCGCGAACTCCGCGTCCAGCATCGGATCGGCGGCGCCGTTGCCGTTCGTGAGGAAGTGGTCTTCGACCCCCATTTGGCCGTTCCACACATACCCGTCGTAGAGGATCATCTCCTGCAAAGAAGTGGAGTCGCCGATGTCCCAAAAGCGGTTGTTGCGCAAAAGCAGCTCCTCGAAGAGCAAGAGTTCCCAGGCATCGCACGGGTCGTAGTCCTCGAAGTCGACGCCTTGGGAGAAGTTGACAAACAGGCTGTTGTGCATGCGGGCAGCTCCGCCGTTGTGGAGGCGAATGGCCGGGATGCCGCCGCGCCCGATGTAGGTTTGGTTGAAAATCTCCGGCGTCGTGTAGGGCATGAACGTGAGGTGCACGTTGAATTCCTCCCAGTCGTCTCCTTCGTAATCCCCGGCGTGCTCGCCCGCGCCGCTGAGTTCGTCGGTGATGCAGAACAGGTGCTGCGCGCGGCCCGCCACCCTTGGTCGAACTCGATCCCTTCTTCTGCATTGAAGGCCATTCCGATGTGGCGGATGTCTACGAGCCCGCCCATGATTTGGACGCCATCGTCGGCACTGGCGATCGTTTCGATGTAGTCCACGGTGGTGCCC
>CAMCYM010000102.1 GCA_945883885.1 Chryseobacterium gleum | reverse complement strand
GCAACGCTTCAAGTCCGCGCCCGAGTGCTTGTTTTTTCGCCATGGTCACGGGTGTTCCACCGGCAGTTCGCGCTGGTCTTGCCGCAGGCGGGTCATCCGATTCCGCTGCAGGAGTTCGCGGGCCAAATTCAAGTAGTTCACGGATCCTTTCGATGCGGCGTCGTGCACGATGATGGACTCCCCGAAGCTGGGGGCCTCGCCGAGCTTCGTATTCCGGTGGATGATGGTGTCCAGCACGAGGTCCTCGAAATGCATCCGGACCTCGTCCACAACTTGGTTCGCCAGGCGCAGACGGGTGTCGTACATCGTCAGCAGGATGCCCTCGACGCCGAGCTCGGGATTGAGCTGATCCTGCACAATGCGGACGGTGTTCAACAGCTTGCCAAGTCCTTCGAGCGCGAAGTACTCGCACTGCACCGGAATGAGTACGGCATCCGCCGCAGAGAGGGCGTTGACCGTGATGAGGCCGAGGCTGGGCGAGCAGTCAATCAGGATGAAATCGTAGGCATCGCGGACGCCTTTCAGCGCTTCTGCCAGCCGCATTTCACGCCCTTCCATGGAGATGAGCTCGATTTCCGCACCGACCAGATCGATCCGAGCCGGCAATACATCGAGGTTCGGCGAGGTCGTAGAACGGATGGCCCCTTCTGCAAGGCTGCCCTCGAGCAGGGCCTCGTAGGTGCCGTGTTCGCAGGTTGCAGGATCAAGCCCCAGTCCGCTTGTGGCGTTCGCTTGGGGATCGGCATCCACCAGCAAGGTCTTGAATTCCAGGGCGCCGAGGCAGGCGCCGAGGTTGATGGCGGTGGTCGTTTTGCCGACGCCGCCTTTTTGGTTTGCGATTGCGATGATCTTGCCCATGTGCCGCTCAGTCAATCTGGTATTCCGCTCCGATGCTCAAAAACTCCAATGTTCTGCCATCCTGCACGAAGGCCTCCTGGGCTTCGCGCTTGCGCGCATCGCTCAGGGCAATCGGAGGGAAGGTGTCGTAATGCAAGGCGATGACCCGGGTGCAATGGAGCAGTCGCGCCGCCCACAAGGCATCCTCCGGTCCCATCGTGAAATGGTCTCCTACAGGCAACAACGCCACATCCGGTGGCCACAGCTCCCCGATGAGGCGCATTTCAGCGGACAACGCGGTGTCTCCCGCGTGGTAGATGCGCTTCCCGTCGGACTCGATCAAAAATCCCGCAGCCACGCCGCCGGGTTTGCCGTCGGGCAGGGTGCTGGAATGCACCGCGGGTACCAGCCGAAGCTGTCCACCATCCCAGCGCAGCGTGCCGCCGATGTTCATGCCCACGGGGTGCAGGGCGCCTTGGGCCCCGAGCCATTCCGCAATCTCATAGCATGCGATGGTGCGCACGCCAGGCCGCACTGCGAACTCCAGGGCATCCGCAACATGGTCCCCGTGGCCGTGGGTGAGAAGCACGTCCGTCACCTCGAGGGTTTCCGGCTGGATGTGAGCAGCCCAAGGGTTCGGCCGAATGAACGGGTCGATGAGCAGCCGCCGGCCTCCGGCAGCGACCAACACACACGAATGTCCGAGGAACGTAATGCGCATCATCAAAAACGGGAATACCCAAAGATACTCCCGCGCTCAGGGTGCGTCCTGAAAAGTTTTCAACCTTGCCCGAGTCGCTCAGAGGTCGTCAAACTCGACGTCCTGCTTCTGCTCTCCGGTGCTCGGGCTTTCCGCCTCGCTTTCGTCTCCTCCGTGGTCGGGAGAAGGCCCGCGGTATTCTCCCGTGGCCACGAGTTCCTGGATCTTGTCGACGGCATCGAGGAAGCCCTCTTCGAACTTGTCAAAGTCTTCCTGATAGAGGAAGATCTTGTGCTTCTGGTAGTGGATCCCCCCGCCGTCATCGAAGTGCCGCTTGCTCTCCGTGATCGTCATGTACAGATCTTTTCCGCGGGTGGCCTTCACATCAAAGAAGTACGTCCGCTTCCCCGCGCGCACTGGCCGCGAGTAAATCTCCTCCTTGTTCGAAAAATCGCTCATCTGGCTCTGACTTCGCGGCGAATATACAACGGGGACCCTGCGATGCAACGGGTTAGCGAATCACCTGCACAGTGCCTGTGTGGACGACGGGCTGCAAGACTTGGTCTTGCAACCACACCGTCCAAAAATAGAGGCCGTCCGGCACGTAGTACGCGCCATCCTCCACTTGGCCCAGCCACGGGACGTCCGGTCGGTCGGTGCCCCACACCCGCTCCCCCCACCGATCGTACACCTCGGCCCGGTACCCCTCGGTGCCCAGCGCCACGGGAAGCCACACGTCGTTGATCCCGTCGTTGTTCGGAGAAAAGGCGTTCGGGGCGTAGAAAATCGTGCCGTTGACGGCGACCTGTCCGACAGCGGTGGCCGTGCAACCGGCGGCATTGACGACGGTTTGGGTCACATCGAACACCCCCCCGTCGGTATACGCGTACATGCCGTCGCAAGCGGCCATGCTTCCGCCATCGCCGAAGAAGTAGAAGCAATCCACGCCGCCCTCCGCGAGGCTCGTCACCGTGACGACGGGATCCAGCAGGTCCACTTCGTTCGGTTCGATGTCAAACCCGGCTTGTGGCACATCGAGTACCTGCACGAACGCCGGCAGTTCCAGCGTCAAATTCCGCGGGCACAGCCCCCCCGTGGTCATTTCGAGGGTCACGGTGAAGGAACCGGAAGTGGAGTACACGTAGGAGGGGCTTGCGGCCGGCGAAGTGCTGCCATCCCCGAAATGCCACAGGTAGGTGGTCGCCGTCTCCGTGGTGCTCGTGTTCGTAAACGACACCGGATGCGGCGGGCAGCCGGAGGGCGGTCCTCCCGTGAACCCGATGGTCGGGTCAGCGATGGCCCACGCGGTTTCTTCGTGGGTCACATCGCAGCCGTTTGCAGTAGCCGTGACGGAAATGGTGTAGGTTCCTGGGGCCGCATACTGCAGGTTTGTCACCGCCCCCCCTTGCACGGTCGCAGAAGCGACAGGCCCGCCGAAGTCCCAGGTGTACTGCGTTTCCGGAATGTTGCTTGCCACCACTTGCATAGCGAAGGCGTGCGTCGAGAAGCAATCTGGAATCGGTGCGGCGAATGCCGGATCGATCAGCGGGAAAATCTCGACCGTTGCGAAGGCGGTGTCAGAACAGGTGAATGGAGCTCCGGCGATCAGCCGCACGGTGTAGACGCCGTCCGTCGGGTAGGTGTAGGTCGGAGCGGAGAGGGTACTGACATCCGAGGATATCCCGGGGACGCCGAAGTCCCATGTGAAAGACTCGGCGTTCGAGCTGAGGTTCTCAAAGTCGAATGTAAATCCCTGGCAGAAAGAAGTTTGGTCCGCGATGTCTGCGAGCGGATTCGGGGGGGCTGTCCACGCAAAGTCCGTTTCCGCAGAACAACCGAAGTGGGCGGCCTGCAGGTCGACGGACCACGATTCCGCGTTGTTGAAGTGGACCCACCCGGTGTTCACATTCGAGGCCGCCGTGGTCGAGCCTCCGGGCAGGGTCCAAAGCAAGTCCGTGGCCGCATTGAAAGCACCCTGCGCCGTGAGTTGGAAGTACTCGAGGCCCTCGCTGCACATGAAGTCCGCGACTTCGATGGAAGGCTGGATGGGTTCGTAGACGTAGAAGGTAGAGGTCGTGGTGTCTGCGCAGGGCCAGGTCGGATTGACAATCAGCGTCACCACGTAGGTGCCGGTGTCGGGGTAGGTATACGACGGGCTCTCGCCGGTGCTGACGTCGGAGGAAATGCCCGGCACGCCGAAATCCCAGGCGTAGGACTGTGCGCCGATGCTCTGCTCGGTGAACGATAGGGTTTCCCCGACGCACAGCTGGGCCGAGGTCTGCGGCGTCACGGCGGACACGATGACCGGGCTGCAGTTCACCACGTTGAACTGGAAATCCCGCATGACCGTGGACAGCAGCACCCCGTTGCGGTACTCGCTCACGCAGATGCCCATGACGTAGGCGCCGATGGCTGTGGGGAATCCTGTGATTTGGCCCGTGACGGGGTCGATGGCCATGTTCGGATTCGCAGGCATCGGGTCTGTGGCGGAGAAGGCGCCGGACCACGGGATGTCCACGAAGGTCGAGGCAGGAGAGGGGGCAGGAGAGGGGTCTTGGGGCGTTCCTCCTTGCAGCGGATTGCACAGGGAATACACGAGCTGGTCTCCGTCGGCGTCTGTGGCGCTTTGGTTCAGGAAGAAATCGAAGTTCGCGCAGATGGCTGCAGGCGGGATGGTGTTGAATACGGGGCTAGAGTTCGGGCTCGCATCGCCCGCGTTTGGAGGAATCTGGGTCGTCAGCGTGATGCCGATGTCGTCGGGATTCTGGATGTTCTGGATGCCCGGATTGCGGCAGCAGCGCTGAAATACCACATCGTAGCCCACGGAGGAAGGCGGCAGCGTCACAACGGCTGAATAGCGCAGGCGCTGCATGCAGAGGTTCGGAGGGAGCGTTCCGCAGGGATTTTCGAGCACCGTCTCCACTGGCGTGATGGAGCTCTCGGTGAGGGGCAGGGTGATTTGGGTCTCAAGGCCATTGCCTTCGAAGATGCCCACCTGGATGCTCGGATCGAGGTTCGTTCCGCCTTGCTGCCAGCCCGCGGGCTCGATGGCATTGTTGAAGCACTCCCGGTAGAAATACACCGTGATGCGGTACTGGTTGCCGCCGAGGTACTCATAAATCATCTCTCCCCCGAGCGCGTGGGCCGCGCGCGCATTCCGAGCACCGACAAGCATCAGGGCCGCAAGCAGAACGAAACGGAAGGCGCGAAGGCACGGGGGCATGTGGGGCAAAGTTCGGGTGAACGTCGGGGTTTACGTTGCCGGCGGTCATTTCCTTGAACAGCGGAAGGGGGCCTCAGGTTGCGTCCGCCCTGCCGTACCTTGCGGTCGTGGAAAAACAGGTCAGGTTTGAGGAGATGCCATTGCATCCCGATGTGTTGGATGCGTTGGAGGCGATGGGGTTTCAGAATGCGACGCCGATTCAGGCCCAGGGAGTTCCCGCGGTACTGGCGGGCCGTGACCTCCTCGGAATCGCCCAAACAGGCACCGGCAAGACCGCTGCCTTTCTCCTTCCGGTCATCGACCGCATCCTCGACACCCCCGAAAATGGCAAGGTCAAGGCGCTGATTGTGGTGCCCACGCGCGAGCTCGCCCAGCAGATCGACCAAGCGGTGGAAGGCTTCGGCTACTACGCGAACGTCACCAGTTTGGCCATCTACGGCGGCGGCTCGGGCCAAGACTTCACGCGTGAGAAAAACGCGCTCGTCAAAGGCGCAGACATCATCATCGCGACGCCCGGCCGGTTCCTTTCGCACCTGAACCTGGGGTACGTGGACCTCAGCGAATTGAGTTTCCTCATCCTCGACGAAGCAGACCGCATGCTGGACATGGGCTTCGTGGGCGACATCATGCGCATCGCTGAGCATTGCAAGAAGGACCGCCAGACGCTCCTTTTCAGCGCCACCATGCCGGACCGCATCGAGGAACTCGCCCGCGAACTGCAGAAAGACCCGGTCACGGTGAAGCTGGCCCTTTCGAAGCCCGCGGAGAAGATCAAGCAGGGGGCATACCTCGTCTTCGACTACCAAAAAGACGACGTCCTCGTCCACATCCTGCGCGACCGCAACGTCAGCAGCGGCATCGTCTTCACTTCCCGCAAGCGCACTGTATCCACGATTGTCCGCGTGCTGCGCAAGGCCGGCATCGCCTGCGACCGCATCTCTTCCGACCTTGAACAACACGAGCGCGAAGAGGTGATGCTCGCCTTCCGGCAGCGCAAAATCCCCATTCTCGTGGCCACCGACGTGGTCAGCCGGGGAATCGACGTAGACAACATCGAGCTGGTAATCAACTACGATGTGCCGCCGAACGAGGAAGACTACGTGCACCGCATCGGCCGCACCGCCCGCGCCGACCGAGAAGGCGAGGGTATCACCCTGGTCTCTCCGGACGACCAGCGCCGCTTCATGCGCATCGAGAAACTCATCGAGCGTACCGTAGAGAAGTACCCGCTGCCGCCGGGTCTCGGACCTTCTCCGGAGTATTCAGGCACGCATGCCGCTGGACGCGGGGGCAGCTCCGGGGGGCGCGACCGCGACCGGGGCCGCTCGGCGGGCCGAGGAC
>CAMCYM010000101.1 GCA_945883885.1 Chryseobacterium gleum | reverse complement strand
CCCTTCAGCTCCGATTTGGCCCTCTACTATGAACGCGCACTCCCCATCCAAGACTCCATTCGACTGACTACAGGCAAGTTGCAGGCGGAAGGAGATCCCGAGGGGGTCCTGGCCACGAAAGCCGGCGAGCTTCAAATGCGCGCCGACATGTGGTGCAAGGAATTCATTGCGGAATTCCCTGAATCTGACGCTGTTCTAGGCGTGTTGGAGCACTTAAATCCCGCCATTAACCAAAGTGTGTTCAAGGACGTACTCACGCGTACGGAGAAGACGCTCGGGCACACCGCATACCACAGGGCAATTTATGCGGAGTTAGAGCGCACCGTTGCAGCGCGTAACGTACCCACGACGAGAACTCAACCCACAGGCGGATTGGCGCTGGGCGCGGTGGCCCCAGACATCGTCATGAACAACAAGGATGGCAAGCCTATGAAGCTAAGCAGCCTACGAGGGAAGGTTGTGCTGATTGATTTCTGGGCTTCATGGTGTGGCCCTTGCCGCCGTGAAAACCCGAACGTGGTCAGGGCCTACGAGCAATATGCGTCCAAAGGATTCGAAGTGTATTCCGTTTCTCTTGACAGCGACCGCAGTCGCTGGTTAAGCGCCATTCAGCAAGACGGGCTGATTTGGCCCTATCACGTCAGCGATTTAGCGGGTTGGCAAAATGCCGCAGCCGCTGCTTACGGTGTCACCAGCATTCCACAGACCATTTTGTTGAACCGGCAAGGTGAAGTGATTGCGACGAACTTACGCGGACCTGCCCTTGCAGCAAAACTGGCCGAACTCCTCCCCTGACGCGCCGGGCGCGCGCGTCGCGCTGGCCTCGGATCTGCACCTCGGCATCGACACCACCGTGCCTTCCCGGGAGCGGGAACGGCGGTTCGTGGCATGGCTCGAGTCCGCCGCCGCCGGCACCTACTTCACCTCTGGACTGCCGGCCACCGAAGTCCATCTGGTCGGGGATGTGTTTGACTTTTGGTTCGAATACCGCCGGGCCGTTCCCCGCGGCCACGTCCGGCTGCTGGGCGCCATCGCCCGTGTCGCCGACTCGGGCATTCCGGTGCATTTCCACGTCGGCAACCACGACCTGTGGACCTTCGGCTACCTCGAATCCGAACTGGGCGTGGAGGTGCACCGCGCGCCCATCCGCCGCGACTACGACGGTCTCCGCTGCCTCATCGGCCACGGCGACGGCCTGGGGCCCGGCGACTACGGCTACAAACGCCTGAAGCGGCTCTTCACGGCACGCTGGGCCTTCGCACTTTTCCGCCAAATCCACCCCGACCGCGGCATCGCCCTGGCCGCTTACTTTTCCTCTTCCAGCCGGGCCACGAACGCTCCGGCCGACGCGGACTTCCGTGGCCCCGAGCACGAATGGCTGCACGCTTACTGCACGGACTTCCTCGCGCACGAGCCCGTCGACCTGTTCCTCTTCGGCCACCGCCACCTCCCGCTCGACTTGCCGGTCACAGCTGCCGGCAGAACGGCCCGGTATGTCAACCTCGGAGATTGGCTGACACACTTCACGTCGGTACGCATTGAGGACGGGGTTGCGGAACTTTTAGGCAGGGAACAGGGGTGAGGACGCGGCTGCGCCGCGAAACAGTGTGAGGACGCGGCTGCGCCGCGAAAAAGGGTTAAGGAGACAGGGTTGAGGACGCGGTTGCGCCGCTTTGAGCGATCAGCCCCCGGGAAGCACCCACCGCCCCACTCTCTCAATCTCAATCTCAATCTCAATCTCAATCTCAATCTCAATCTCAAACTCAAACTCTCAACCTCAAACTAAAAAGGCCCCGGAACGCGTACGTCCCGAGGCCCTCTCAATCTCAATCTCAAACTCAAACTCAAACTCAATCTAGCCTGCGCAGCAGGCGCCCGGTCAGCGCTTGACGATGAGTTTTGTGGTTTGGTGGGTGCGGCCGGTGACGGCGCGCAGCACGTAGGTCCCGTTCGAAAGGCGGGCTGCATCGAGTTCGATGGGACCGCCGGCGTGGGACCGGATGTCGCGGTTGATCACGACGCGGCCGCTGAGGTCGAAGATTTCGACGCGGAAGTCGCCGCGCAAGCCGGTCTCGAAGCGGACCACGTCGCCCGTGAGCGGGTTCGGGTAGACCTTGATGCCCTGAACGGCCTCGGCGGCGGCGGCTGCCGTGGCTTCCTGGGCGCCGAGGAAGAGGTCCGACCGGAAGATGCCGCGGCCGTGGGTGGCTGCGTAGATGGCCCCTTGGTTTGATGGGTTCACCCACTGCTCTGATCCGCGCCACTGCTGCTTCAGGTCGAAGACCGGAGCGGCCACACCGTCGGCGGTCGGGGCCATGTTCGAGTTCGCAGGGACCCAGGTCTCTCCGCCGTCGTCCGAAGCGTAGATGCCGTACTCGGTGCCGATGAGGATCGTGTTGCCCGAGGGGTCCATCGCGTCGATGACCACGTCGTAGCAGGGCATCTTGCCCATTTCGCCTGTGAGCCAAATGTTGCTCCACGTCGGTGAATCCGAAAGGGCGTTGAACGTCTCCTGCACCTTGCCCGAGGTCACGGTGCCGTAGCCGCCGATGGTGACGACGACGTGGTTCGGGTCGTTCGGGTCCACCGCAATGCCTGTGACCGCTGCACCCACCGAAAGGATTTGCTTGCGCATGTTCGCCGGCACATCCTCCTGCGTGTAGATGTCGTGCAGGCCGTCGAAGCGGTACAGCTTGCCGTCCCAGCCGCTCACGAACATGTGGTTGCCCGATTCCGGATGATCGCCCACCGTGAACTCAATCTCCTTCGTGCCACCGCCAGCGGGGGCCACGTCGAGGCGGATCCAGTCCGGGGTGGTGTTGAAGTTCATCCCGTCGCGGGTGATCCACACCCCCTGCGCGCCGACGAAGCCCGTGGCCGTGATGCAGGTGTACGGGTCGCGCACCTTCAACCGGCCCGCGATGTTGTTCAACGTGTCGCCCGGGTGGAAGTACAGCGTGTCGCACACTTCTTCTCCGGTCACCGGGTCCGTTTCACATTCCTCTTGCGGGATGGCCACCTGCGGGTCGAGCCAGAAGTACTCCGGGTCTTCCGTGAGCGGTGCCGTGAGGAGGCGGTCCGGACGCACGATTTGGTCATAATAGGGCAACTCCACACCGGCCGGCAACGTGTATTCGAACGGCAGGTTCTGGTTGCTCGTAAAGAGCGTGAACGTGCTGTCCGTCACCGTAGTGCCGTATGGATTCACCAGGAGCACCGTGCGCTCTGTGTTCAGGTCGTTCGTGTTCTCGTACATCGACACGACCGAGTAGAACTGGCCGATTTCGCCCGCGTCGTTCGCGAGTTCGATGATGTCGTCGTCCCAAAACTGACCGTAGTTGTTCGACGCACCCGGCGAAAGCGTCCCACGGACGAGGCCTCCGTTCTGCGAGGATGCCATCCACGCGTAGGTCCAGCCCGGAGCATCCGTCACCTTCGAAATCACGCAGTCGAAGCCGTCACCGCCGTGGACCTCGATGGCTTCTTGGTCGCTGAGGAAGTAGCCGTTCGACGGAATCATGAGGCTGCCGTTGTCCTGCGTCCCGCCGAGCACCGCGCTGCGCGAGCTGTGGTCCATGCCGTAGAACTGCGTCACCGAGTAGTCGCGGTTGCACTCGAGGTAGGTCTGACCGCCGTCCGTGCTCTTGTAGATGCCACCGTCCGTGGTCACATACATCGTGCCTGCCGGCGTGAAGATGATGTCGTGGATGTCCGCGTGGACGTCGAAGTCCGTTCCGGCAAAGTCGAACGCGAAGGCCGCCAGCTCTGCTTGCTGGTTCGGGCCCGAGCGCCACACTTCGATGCCGCCGACGTAGGCGAGGTCTGGCTGGCCCTTCTTGATGCCGAGGGCCAGGTCGTAGATGCCTTGGTTCCGCGGGAGGGGCGTAGACTGTGCGATGCCGGAGGGCCAAACATTCGTCCAGGTATCCCCGCCGTTGTCCGTGTGGTAGAGGCCGCCGAAGCCGCCTGCGCTGGTCGAGAACAAGGCAAAGGCGTGGTCGCTGTCGTCTTGGCTGATGTCCACACGGACGCGGCCCATGCCCGACTGCGGGAGGAGCGACGAAGACGTGTTGCCAGAAACCGATTCAAACGCCGTGAAGTCCGCGTTCGTGCTGCGGTACACCCGGGCGTTCGACATACCGACAAGCATGTAGCTGCCGTCTGCTGCGATGCGGATGTCGCCCACCGGGCCTGCCGGAATGCCCGAGACCACGTTTTCGTACAGCACTCCGTTTTCGAGGTAACCGATGCCGGCGTCGCTGCCGAACCACACGCGGTTCGGGTTCGTCGGGTCCGTTTCCATCGCGTCCGTCGCGGTGAAGTCCCCGCTGCCGAGGAAGCCCGGGTCGGTGCCTTCGATCATTTCAAAGTTCACGCCGTCCGCGGACCAGTAGATGCCGCGGCCGCGGAACCCGCTGCCCCCTTCGCCACCGGCGAAGTCGTACTGCGAACCCGTCCCGACGTAAAGGGTGCCGTTGCCGGAGACGGCAATCGAGCCCACCATCAGGTTCGGGAAACCGTGGACCTGATTCCACTTGTTCGCGCCGTCGTCGCTGCGCCACAAGCCGCCCGACACCGCCCCCGCATAGAGGAGGTTCTCGGTGATGGCGACGATGGCACGTGTACGGCCGCCGACGTTGTCTGGGCCCATCTCGTTCCAGTAGTGGTCCGTCGCACGGGACCCGTTTCCGAGTGCCTGCGCGTTGTACCGGATGACCTCCGCGCGCAAAGCGTTGAGGCCCGCGGTGTTGATTTCACCGGTTTCGATGTCCGCCAGGAGCATCCGGTGAATTTCGTAAGCCCCTTCGGGCGACCCAGCCGGGCCCGCAGCTTCGCGCGGGATGTAAGCAGGGATGTCCGATGGACGGCTCATGGTCCACACGGCTCCAGCGACTCCGAAGGCGACCGCCGTAGCGGCAATGGCGTACTTCACTTGCATGGTTCTGTCAGGTTCCGATTGTTTGCCCCACGAAGGGCGGTGGCGAAAGGTACAAAAGAGTGTTCGGGTGCAACGGTCAGGATTGCGTCAAGAGTCAACCCGCGTCCCCGGAGGGCGACTCTGCGGGAAGGACGTGCTTTTCAGCGTGGTAGCTTGAGCGCACCAGCGGTCCGCTCTCCACGAACCGGAAGCCTTTTGCGAGCCCGAGGGTACGGAGCTCCGCGAAGATGTCCGGGTGGATGAACTCGGCGATGGGCAGGTGCTGCGGGGTGGGCTGGAGGTACTGGCCGAGGGTGAGAATTTGGCAATCCACGCTCCGCAAATCGTCCATCGCCCCGACCACCTCGTCGAAGGTCTCGCCGAGTCCCAGCATGATGCCCGATTTCGTCTGCAGCCCCGCGCGGCGCAGGCGCATCAGCACTTCGAGGCTGCGGTCGTACTTCGCTTGGATGCGCACCTGCCGGGTCAGGCGCCGCACGGTCTCGAGGTTGTGCGACACCACTTCCGGCCGCACGTCGATGATGCGCTGCAGGTTCTCCCATTTGCCGGCGAAGTCCGGGATGAGGGTCTCGAGGGTGGTGCTGGGCGACCTGTGCCGGATGGCACGCACGGTCGCCGCCCAAATTTCAGACCCGCCATCCGCCAAATCGTCCCGATCCACCGACGTGACCACGGCATGCTTCACCCCCATCAACTTCACCGATTCCGCCACGCGCCCCGGCTCGAACGGATCCGCCTCGAGCGGCCGGCCCGTCGCCACGTTGCAAAAGCCGCAGCTCCGCGTGCACACGTTGCCCAGGATCATGAACGTAGCCGTGCCTTCGCCCCAGCATTCGCCCATGTTCGGGCAGTGGCCGCTCTCGCAGATGGTATGGAGCTTGTGTTCGTCGACCAAACCCCGCACGCGGCGGTAGTTCTCGCCGGTAGGCAACTTCACCCGCAGCCAGGCGGGCTTCGGCCGGCGGCCGTTCGGTTCAGGGACGTGCGGGGTGGGTGTGGTCATGGGTTCCTAGTCCTTCTGGATCGGTCAGCGGGTCCACCGCCGTCCGACCTCCATGCGTGCAAAGAGCGTAACAAACGCACGCTGGTTCTGGTTGTATCGCTCCGCCAAAATCTCGGGCTGCCAAAAAAACGCATCGACCGCCGCTCCCACCGTGAGCGCCTTCAGCCGGTCGCGCTCGGGGCCATACTCAAAGTCGAACGCATAGCTCGCATGCAGTCCCGGCACCGGCTGCAACTCGCCGATACCGTTCAACCACGGCGCCTGACCGTAGATGTCATCGGAAAAATGCACGTCCGGATCGTACCGCTCCACCGCGATGTA
>CAMCYM010000100.1 GCA_945883885.1 Chryseobacterium gleum | reverse complement strand
GGATGGGCTGCGAGCCCAGCTGCTCTTGGATGGCGATGGGCTTGATGTTTGAAAACGCGACGGGGGTGCTGCGTTCGATCGCGACGTCGGCCACGACTTGCGCCTCCTGCAGCACCAGCGTTTCGAGCTTGAAGTCGACGCGGCGGTCCCCGGTGCCCACTTCCACCACCTTTTCCATGGGCGTGTAGCCCACGTAACTCACTTTCAGCGTGTGCTTTCCGCTGGGAAGCGAGAGGCTGTAGTTGCCGTCAAAGTCGGTCATGGTGCCCTTGCCGTTCACGACCACCGCGGCCTGCAGCAGGGTCTCGCCGGTGATGGCGTCGGACACGGTTCCGTAGACGCGGACTTGCTGCTGGGCGGCGGCGGGGATGAGCACCGCGAGCAGCCCGAGGGCCGCGACGAATGCGGTCGGGAAGCGGAAAGACGCCATGGGGGTGCGGATTAGCGGACGGAAACGCGGTGGGAAACCGTGCTGCCCGACGTGAACACGATGTTCACGACGTACGTGCCGGTTGCAAGGCCTTCCAGCGCGACCGAACGCACAGCGGCCGGGCGCTCCGTGCGCACGAGGGCGCCGGTGGATGTGTACACTTCGATGCGCTCGACGCTGCCGTCGGCTTCGACCGTGAACCGTCCGCCTTCGGCCGGGTTCGGGAAAACGCGCACGTTCACCGGTGCGGGAGCGGCCACGAGGCCCGAGGTGCCGCAGTCGCAGAGGTGTGCGCCGAGGCCGGTCCACGTGTTGACTTCGAGCGTGTCCCACTCGAGGAGCGCGTTGAAGGCCACGGGCGGGAGGGTGACGCCGCCGGTGACGGAGGGCTTGCGGATCATGGTTTGGTTCGAGGTGAGCCAAGCGGCGCCATCGCCCACGTCGATGTAGCCGTTCGCCGCGTCGTCCGTCCAGGCCACGCCCGGGTCCTCGCCCGGCTTGCCGAAGATGTCAAGGACTTGGTTGCCGTTGCGGATCAGGACGAGCGCGTCGTCGCCGTTCATGTAGGTCGGCGCCGGGTACGGGTTGTCGAGTTGGTCCGCGAAGGCCTGCATGGCCGGGTCGCAGGCCGGCGAGATGGCGCCGCCGCCGAGGTCCACGTCTTCGGTTTGGCCGTTGATCAGCACGAAGGTGCCGTAGGGAGCCACGGTGCCCACGAGCGAGGCCTCGTCGGACATGCCGGCTTCGCCGTTTGCCCACCGCTGCAGCACGTACCCGTTGAGGTCGATCGGCGAGGCCGTGGGGTTGTAGAACTCGACGCCCTTGTTGTTTCCGGTGCCTTCGAGGTACTCGGAAATGAACAGGTTCGTGCATTGAGCGAAGGCAGCGGCCGGGGCCAGTCCTGCGAGAAGGAGGAGCGAATTGCGCATGGTGGGAATCGGTGAAAGGCGGGCCAAATTACGCCCCGAACCGCATTCCCTCCACCTCCCCCTGCATGGCTGCATCGGATTTTCATTTGGAAGCCATCCGCGCCCGGTGCGCGGCATGGCCTGGCGTCACGGAAGGCTTCCCTTTCGACGAGAAAACGCTGGTTTTCAAGGTCGGCGGCAAGCTCTTCGCCCTCGCGGACACGGACCACTTCGACTCCATCAACCTCAAGTGCGACCCAGAACGGGCGGTGGACCTGCGCGCTCGATTCGCCGGCATCCAGCCCGGTTGGCACATGAACAAGGTCCACTGGAACACGGTGGAGGTGCGCAACGACGTGCCCGCGCCCTTGCTTTGGGACCTCTTGCGCCACAGCTACCTCCTCGTCGCCTCCGGGCTTCCCGCCCGCGACCGCCGCACCCTATTCCCCGAAGGCCTTCCTACCCCATGACCCCTGCAGCCACCCCCTCGTACGCTTGGGCGCCGGGCCGCATCTGCCTCTTCGGCGAGCACCAAGACTACTTCGGGCTCCCCGTCGCGGCCGCCTCGCTCCCCCTCGGCATCGGCATCACCGCAGCCGACCGACCCGACCGCCGTGTCCTCATCGACCTTCCGGACACCGGCGAGCAGCTCGACTACGACCTCGACGACCTGCCGCCCCGCACCCCGCGGGCCTACCTGCTCTCGGTGCTCCACCGGTTCCGCGCCGCCGGCCGGCTTCCTGACCGCGGCTTCTCTGCCACAGTGCGCGGCGACCTTCCGCGGGGGGCCGGCGCGAGCAGTTCGACGGCGCTGACGGTCGCTTGGACCCGGCTCTGCGCCGCCCGTGCCGGCCTCTCGTTGACGGACGCCGAGGTGGCCGACTGGGCCTACCGCGCGGAGGTGGTGGATTTCGGGGAGCCGGGGGGCCAAATGGACCACTGGGCCTGCGCGATCGGAGGTGCCCTGCACCTGACCTTCGACCCGGTCCCTGCCTACACGCCGCTCGCCCTCCCGCCCGGCGGCACCTTCGTTCTCATCGACTCCGGCGAACCGAAGGACACGCTGGCGGTCCTGCGCCGAGCCCGCTTCTCCCGCCTCGCCCTCTTCGACCGCGTGCCGGACTGGGACTGGCGCCGTGCGTCCGCCGCCGCCGCCATCCCCCCGCCCTCCTCCGGCCCCGCTTGGACCCCCGACGACCTCGCCCTCCTGCGGGGCACCCTCCTCAACCGCGACGTGTCGGCCGCCGGCATCGCCGCGCTCCGCGCCGGCGACGCCCCCGCCGCGGGCCGCCTCCTCACCGCCCACCACGCCATCCTCCGCGACGTCCTCGGCACGTCCACCCCCCGCATCGACGCCCTCCTCGACGCGGCCCTCGCCGCCGGCGCCTGGGGCGGCAAGATCAACGGCTCGGGGGGAGGGGGGACGTGCTTTGTGTACCGGGCGGTGGGGGGGTGAGAGAGTTTGAGTTTGAGTTTGAGGGTTTGAGATTGAGTTTGCAGTTTGAGTTTGCAGTTTGAGATTGAGATTGAGTTTGAGTTTGAGATTGAGTGGGGGGTGGAAATTTTAACACGAGTGAAACGGGTAGGCGTGGGGAGGTTGTTATGTTTGGGCCATGAAGACAATGCAACGTGTTCGTTTTGTGGGGATTTGGGCGGTGGTGTTGGGAGTGTTGGGGGTGGGTGCGCAGCGCGCCGAAGCACAGCGGGCCTCGTTTTCAGACGTGGGGGTGGAGTGGTTGGAGCGGCCTACGGTACCCCAGGATTTGGTTCGGAACGTTCAGTTCAACATTCATGCGAACCCCGAGTTTTTCAATCAAGACGACATGCGGCGGTGGGGCGGAAATGTGGCGCTGCTCAAGTCGGATGCGGAACGGCTTCAGCGAATGGCCTTCTGGACGCTTGATCGCGAGATGGAGCTCGTGAACTCGGGCGGCGACTTGCGGGTGGAAGTCGCATTGGGCCCCGGACGGCAAGGCAACTACGCGGTCAAGAGTGGCCCCGTTCGCAGTGGAAGTCAGGAGCTTACCTATTTTGCCGAGGTGGCCTACAACTTGCCGGTGCGGGTGCAGCTCGTGCGTTCGAACGGAGAGGTGCTTGATGCATTCGAACTGCCCGTTGACGTGAAGGTGATGTATGGCAACGAGCCGATTTCCACGTTGGACAAAACGGCTACGGGTGTCAGCTACATGATGAGCAAGTTGGACTTCCGCAGCGAGGCAGATTTGCGCAAGTACATTGCTGAACCGGACGGCCAGCGCTTTATCCGGCGCAAAGCCGTTTTGGTCCAAATGAGCCGACTCATCGACGAACTCGAGCCGCGGTTATTCTTCAGCCGGGACAAGCCGAAGGTGGCCATTGCTACCGCGAAGAACAAGAACTTTGACTACACGGCCCTCGATGCCGCCCAAGAACAGGCGCTTGCCGCCTTCAAACTCGGGAATGTAGCCGGATTAACGCAAGTCATGGAGGTGTGGACGCAGTGGCTGGGAAAAGCAGATTTGCTGAATCCCAAATCCGAAGTCAACACGGACGTCGCGCGCGGCTTGCACCTCAACCTCGCCGTCGCCCACATCTACCGCGGTGAGTTCAGTGAGGCAGCCGCCCACGTGAGCAAGGCGCGTTCCATGACGGGTCCGAACGATGCAGAATGGCCGGCGGTTGAAGACATGACAAACCTGCTCGCCCGCCGGCGCAAGGCCGCCCTGCACAACGGAGACTTGACGGTATCGGAGGCGACGCCCACCTTCAAGGCCCCGGATTTGAAAGACGTGCTCGGGCGCCGCGTGGAGAACCGGGAGCTCGAGCTGTTTGATGGCCGCGACCGGTACGAAGAACTCGGGGTGTCCATCGCGGCTTGGCGCGCATCGCTCGAGGGCACTTCGCCGGAATCGCAAGCCTCAGCACCGGCGGAACGGTCTGTTTCTCAGCAACTGGGGTCCCGTTTGGAGCCGGCTACCGGGGGGTACATGCTCCGCTTCAACCCGCTTGTCGATGGCTCCCGCGTGGGCAAGCCCATGCCCGAGGAGATTTTCGGGGTGGACAAACTCGTGTACTTCGATTACAGCCGGATGGGGTTGACCGAGGTGCCTGCAGCCCTGGGCTCATTGACTTCTTTGAAAACCCTGGTGCTCGACGGAAATGCGTTGACCACCTTTCCTGCTGCGGTATGCCAGGTGCATTCGCTCCAAAAGCTCCACCTCAAAGGAAACGCCATCGCCACCATTCCCGCAGGTATTTCAGGATGCAAGTCGCTGGAGATGATAGACATGCGCGGCAATCCGGTTACGCCGGAGGGTCGAGCTGCCCTGGCGGCGTTGGTCGGTCCGGAGTGCAAGGTCAAGTGGGAGTGAGGGGTTGAGGGTTGAGGTTGAGTTTGAGATTGAGTTTGAGGGTTGAGAGGACAGAGGAAGGCGGGTTGCAACGTGGAACCCGCATTGTAAGGGGAGTTGCAAGAAGGCTCGTTTGGGCAATCAGTTGCACCAGAGCGGAGTGGGACAGGGCAATGAAATGCCGAATTCAGGGCGGTGTCGGTGCGGGTTATCGGTGTAACTGCATGTTTTACAGGATAACGCAACACATCGGGAGGAGGGGGTGAGTCAAACGGGAAATGGAAAAATTGTTTCTTTAAAGGGAAACTACTATCTTTCAATAGGGGATGCTGGAGGAGAGATTTGATGTGGAATTGATGCCGCATGCGGTAGAGTTCCTCGAGAAACTGGAGTCAAACGTGAGGGTTAAATTGTTGTATAACATGAAGAAAGCATCGTTTTTGCACGATGACAGGTTGTTCAAGAAGTTGAATGGTGAGATTTGGGAGTTTCGGACACGCGTGACGGGCCTGTCTATCCGCATGTTGGCTTTTTGGGACAGTTCACGTCCCCATCGGGGTCGAGTGATTGTAACCCACGGATTCTTCAAGAAATCCCAAAAGACGCCTGCCCAGGAAGTTGCGCGTGCGGAACTTTTGCGCAGGTCCTATTTGCATCAGCATAACGAATGAATTCCATGAAAAAGGTAGAAACGACCTCGTTGGATGTTGCCATAGACCGGTTCGTAGGGCCGCTGGGCACGAGTGAGCGGGAGGCTTTTGAGCAGGAATTGAGCGCTGAGATATTGGGCAGATCCGTGCGGTATGCACGTTTGGAAAAGGGGCTTACGCAACAACAACTTGGCCAACTGGTTGGCGTTCAGAAGGCACAGATTTCTCGCATTGAAAATCGTGTCAGAGATGTTCGGCTTGATACGGTGTTGCGCGTGTTTGCGGTGTTGGGAATGCAAATCCGGTTTCGGGTGGTGTCTTCTGCGGAAGAAGGGCTGCGAATGGGCTAAAAACTCCGGGTGGGCGCGGAAGATTCAGCGGCGGGGATGCACCTTCACGGCATGAGTGAAATGCAGCGGGGTGCGGTGTGCACCCGTTTGGTGGTGCTGGCGGCGGGGCGCGCGACGCGGATGCGGGAAAGTGCTGGGATGGAAGGGGGGACTGGGGCCGGGGTCGCGGCTGAGGTGCGTGCGGATGCGGGGACGCGGCCGAAGCCGATGATCCGGCTGGGACCCGGCGGGGAGCCGTTTTTGCAGTTCGTGCTGGAGCGGGCGGATGCGGCCGGGTTCACGTCCGCGACGGTGGTGGTGGCGCCCGGCGACGCGGTGACGGGGGCATTTTTAGACGCATGGAACGAGACGCCGTCGGGGCCGAGGATGCGCATGCGGGTGGTGGTCCAAACCGAGCCCCAGGGCACAGCCGACGCGGTCCGCTGCGCCCTCGAACAGGATCCGTTGCCGGCGGGGGAGGCGTTCGTGGTGTGCAACGGCGACAACTTGCCGGGACGCAGGGCGCTGGCGCAGTTGCGGGCGGGGGTGGCGCGTTCGGGGATGCTGGCGTACGACCGGGAGGGGCTGGGGGTGGGGGCGGAGCGGGCGGCGGCGGGCGCGGTGGCGGTGGTGCGCGAGGGGCGGCTGGTGGACGTGGTGGAGAAGGCG
>CAMCYM010000099.1 GCA_945883885.1 Chryseobacterium gleum | reverse complement strand
ACGGGGACGGTGTGCGCGACCGCAAAGACGAATGCCCGGGCACACCGGGAGGCGTTACCGTTTACACGACAGGATGCCCCACGGATGCTGACGGAGACGGCGTTGCGGATTACCTCGATACCGAAGTGTTCTCGCCAGCCACGGCTCAGGTGGACCTCAACGGCAGTGTGCATACCGCCACCGAATGGGAGCAACTGCTCGCTCCGAAGACGGTTTCTGAAGAGCCGGTCGTGGCCTATGCCCGCATCGAATCGGAAGACCCGAAGGCTCCGAAGACCCGCACGACTGCGGTCGATGCGACGGGCTTGACGGCGGCTGAGCGCGCCCTTGCTGCCTCGATGGGCGGCCAAATCGAGGGCGGAAAGCCGACTGCGACGTCGACGACCGCAACGGCGGCCATCGAGCCGCCGAAGGTGAAGGCCGATGCCTTGATTCCCTCGAGCGTTCCGCTGGGTGCACACCCCGATCTGCGCCCGCGGTACCGCATCCAACTCGCTGAATCCGTGCGGGATGTGAACATGGACCTTGTGAACGAAGCCTTGAAGGCAGGCCTCATCAAGCCGGTATTCGACAACAACGGACAGCTGCGGTTCAGCACGCTGCCGGTGGCTACCGAGCAAGATGCTGAGCGCCAACTCGCTGCCATCCAAGCATATGGTTTCCCGGCTGCCTTTGTGGTCGGCGATTTGAACGGACGGCCGCTCGGCATCCAGGAAGCGCGCCTCCTCGAGGAGCGGATCCTGCTCGACAACGCCGCATCGATTCCGGACGTCATCTTGACCGAAGACTGAGTGGGGCATCCGCCGGGCAACCGGTACACTATATCTCCACGGGGGACCGGCGCAAGTCGGTCCCTTTTTTTATGCCTCCGCGCGGTGCAGCTGGAGGGCGAGGGCTTTTGCGACGCGGACGCCGTCGAGGGCGGCGCTGAGGATGCCGCCGGCGTAGCCCGCGCCTTCGCCGGTGGGGTAGAGCCCGGCGGCGTCGGGATGGGCGAGGGTGGCCGGGTCGCGGGGGATGCGGACGGGCGAGCTGGTGCGGCTTTCGGGGGCGAGGAGGACGGCGTCGGGGTGGAGGAAGCCGGGCATGCGGCGGGCGAACTCGGCGAGCCCGGCGGCGAGGGGGCGGGCGATAGCGGCGGGGAGGACGTCGTGGAGGTTGAGGGGGACCGCGCCGGGGAGGTAGCTGTGGGGCGGGAGGTCCCGCGAGGGGCGGCGCGCGAGGAAGTCCGTGAGGCGCTGTGCGGGCGCGGTTTGGCCCGGGGCGCGGCCGGAGTGCCGGGCGGCCGCGTCGTGGCACGCGCGTTCGACGGAGGCCTGGTAGTCGAGGGCGGCGAGCGGCCCGGTGAACCCGGCCGCTTCCCAAACGTCCGCATCGAGCTGGACCACCATGCCGGAGTTTGCAAACGGGTTGTTGCGCTTCGA
This sequence comes from Chryseobacterium gleum, assembly GCA_945883885.1. Classification (GTDB taxonomy): domain Bacteria; phylum Bacteroidota; class Bacteroidia; order Flavobacteriales_D; family Sanyastnellaceae; genus CAMCYM01. The sequence goes on along the minus strand of CAMCYM010000099.1, from coordinate 4,910 downwards.
GGGCGACCAGCCGTTCGTCACGATTTCGCCGGGCGAAGTTGCGCAGGGAGCGATGATTCCGCCGGGGCACATGCAGAAGCTGTGGACGCCGCGGCCTTCGGTTTGGCAGACCAGGCTGTACGCCGCCGGAGGCAAGTAATCGCCTGATTCTCCGTGGTATTGAATGCGATCGATCACCTCCTGCGGATGCTCGATGCGCACCCCGAGCGCGAAGGGCTTCGCCTCCACCGCCAGCCCGGAAGTGTGCAGCATCCGGAACACGTCGCGCGCGCTGTGGCCCGTGGCCAGGACCACGGCCGGCGTCGGAAGGCGTTCCTCGGGGGCCTCGGGCAGGGCTGTGGACGCGAGCCGGACGGCCGTGACCCGTCCCTCTGCGCGGTCGATCCCCACGAGCCGCGTGCGGAACCGGCACACCGCGCCGGCCCCTTCGAGGGCTTCGCGCAGTGCGGTGATGATGCCAGGGAGCTTGTTCGTCCCGATGTGCGGATGCGCCTCGACGAGGATTTCAGGAGAAGCTCCGAACCGCACCAAATCCTCCAAAGCGGCGCGCAAATCGCCGCGTTTGTGGCTGCGCGTATAGAGTTTGCCGTCGCTGTACGTGCCTGCGCCGCCTTCGCCGAAGCAATAATTCGAGTCGGGATCGACCCGATGTTCGCGCGTGATGCGGACCAAATCCCGCCTGCGCTCCCGCACCGGGGCACCGCGTTCCACCAGGATGGGCCGGATGCCGTGCCGCACGAGGGTCAGCGCGGCGAAGAGCCCGGCGGGGCCCATGCCTACCACGACGACCTCCGGCGCACCGTCGGGGACGGGCGGCAGCGCGCCGTCCAGCGTGAACTCCGGCGGGAATGCACTCCCCGGCGGGGCCAACTCGACCGTCAGGACGGCCTGCACCGGTCGGCGGCGCGCGTCGAGGTTCCTCCGGACGACGCGGAACTCCCCCACCGCCCCGCCGGCCGCCGCCGCCACCGCCCGCGCCACCGCGGCCGGATCGGCCGCTTCCCGCGCCGGCACCCGCACCTCCACGCGGCGCACCGCGCCGGCCTGTTCCTCCGCCATGCCGCGAAGATAGCCGCAGGGTCCCCCGCCGTACCTTTGCCGCCACCATGCAGGACGCCTTTCCGCACAACCCCCTCCGCTTCCACCGCGGCGACCTCACCCCCGACGAAATCCGCGGCCTATACGGCAAGCTCATGCTGCCGCGGCTCATCGAGGAGAAAATGCTCAGCCAACTCCGGCAAGGCAAGATCTCAAAGTGGTTCAGCGGGATGGGCCAAGAAGCCATCTCGGTGGGTGCCGCGGCCGCGATGGATGCCGACGAGTTCATCTTGCCGATGCACCGCAACCTCGGCGTGTTCACCACGCGGGGGATTTCATGTGGCCGGTTGTTCGCCCAGTTTCAGGGCAAGGCGCACGGGTTCACGAACGGGCGCGACCGCTCCTTCCACTTCGGCTCGATGGAGCACCGGCTGGTGGGGATGATTTCGCATTTGGGCCCGCAGCTGGGCATCGCCGACGGCATCGCGCTGGCGAGTAAGCTGGACCGGTCCTGCAAGGCGACCCTCGTGTTCACCGGCGACGGCGGTGCCAGCGAAGGCGACTTCCACGAAGCTGTGAACGTAGCGGCGGTTTGGAATCTGCCGGTCCTGATCGGCATCGAAAACAACGCGTGGGGCCTTTCCACGCCGTCGGCCGAGCAGTTCCGGTGCGCGCACTTCACCGACAAGGCGGTGGGCTACGGGATTCCGGCGGAAGATGCCATCCAAGTGGACGGCAACGACGTGCTGGCGGTGTACCTCGCGGTGCGCGACGCCGCCCGGTCCATCCGGATGCGACCCCGCCCGATCCTGCTCGAGTTCAAGACCTTCCGGATGCGCGGCCACGAAGAGGCGTCGGGCACCAAATACTACCCGGAAGGCCTCATCGACCGGTGGGCCGAGGTCGACCCGTGCACCCGCTTCGAAGCATGGGGACTGGCCGAAGGGCTCTTCGACGCCGACTTCATCGCAGCGGTCCGCGCAGAACACCGGGACGCCATCGAGGCCGGCTTGCGCGAGGCGGCGGCCGAGCCGCCCATCCCCGCATCGATCGCCGCCGAACTCGGTGCGGTGTACGCCCCGGTCCCCGCGCCGTCCATCCCCGTCCTCGACCAGCCGGAAGCTGCTGCCGCGGCCGACCCCGCCGCCCGTGAACTCCGCCTCATCGATGCCATCTCCGAGGGCCTCGCCGAAGCCCTCGACGCCCACCCCGGCCTCGTCCTGATGGGCCAAGACATCGCCGAATACGGCGGCGTCTTCAAGGTCACCGAGGGCTTCGTGGACCGCTTCGGCAAGGACCGCATCCGCAATACGCCGCTGTGCGAATCGGCCATCGTAGGCACCGCGCTGGGCCTGTCGATCTCCGGCCGCAAAGCCATGGTGGAGATGCAGTTCAGCGACTTTGTGACGTGCGGATTCAATCAGATTGTCAACAATTTGGCCAAAATCCACTGGCGCTGGGGCGCACCCGCCGACGTGGTCGTCCGCATGCCCACCGGCGGCGGCGTCACCGCCGGCCCCTTCCATTCCCAAAGCACGGAAGCTTGGTTCTTCCATGTGCCCGGCCTGAAAATCGCCTACCCCTCCACCCCGGCCGACGCAAAAGGCCTCCTCCGGATGGCCTTCGAAGACCCGAACCCGGTCCTCTTCTTCGAACACAAATTCCTCTACCGCTCCCTTTCCGGCCGCGTCCCGGAAGGCCCGTACGCGGTGCCGTTCGGCAAGGCCCGCACCGTCCGCACCGGCTCCGCCGCCACAGTGATCACCTACGGCCTCGGCGTGCATTGGGCACTCGACCTCGTCGCCCGCCGTCCGGACTGGGACCTGGAAATCATCGACCTCCGGACCCTGCTCCCGTGGGACGAAGAAGCGGTCTTCGAAAGCGTGCGCCGCACGAGCCGCGCCCTCGTCCTGCACGAGGACACCCTCACCGGCGGCATCGGTGCAGAGATCGCCACCCGCATCCACGAGATGTGCTGGCGCCACCTCGACGCCCCCGTCGCCCGCTGCGCCTCCCTCGACACGGCCTTCCCCTTCGCCGCCCCCCTCGAAACCCAATTCCTCGCCTCCTCCCGCCTCGAATCTTCGGTCGAAGCGCTGCTGGCGGAATGAGGGACGGGCGAGGCTGCGCCTCGCAGAACGAGGGTTGAGGACGGGCGCGGCAAGCCGCGCGGGTTGAGGACGGGCGCGGCAAGCCGCGCGGAACGAAGGTTGAGGTCGAACACGACGTACCACCATTTCAACCCCAACCTCAGCCTCAACCCCAACCCCAACCTCTTCCTGCGACGCCGTGCGTCACGGGACAATCCTCACCGCTTGATCAGCCGCAAGGCGAGCCACGCCATGGGGAGGTAGGCGAGGCTGAGGTCGAGGACGACGAAATAGAGCGGGTCCGGGATTTGGGTGGCCATCCACAGGCCACCCGAAAGGAACAGCAAACCGACCGCATACGCGGCAAGGGTGCGCATGCGCAAGGACGTCCAACGCGCCGCGATGATGGCACCGGCGAGCGTGCCGACCGCGTGGGCCAGCCACGGGAAGAGGAAATGCTGGGGGGCCAAATGTGGAACGGCCGCCCGAATGCCCTCCGGCGTGTTCATGTTCGCCTCCGGCGGCAACCCCTCCGGGAGCGGCACCAGCCCGGCGCCGAGCGACACAATCGCGCCGTTCACCGCCGCGCCGACCAGCACGGCCCCGACGAACACGCCCAAATCCAACACCACCGTGCGAAGTACCTTCCAGTTCATGCCCGCGAATGAACGAAAATCCCACTCGATTGGCCACAATCTTCCTCGCAATTGCAGAAGATTCCTCGTGAACTGACTTGATTCGAATCGCATCCAACGAACCAGCATCCATCGGATGCACCCGGTTCAACCCCAACCCCGTCCTCAACCTCGTCCCCGCGACGCGCAGCGTCGCTCGTCCCGCGCGGCGCAGCCGCGCTCGTCCTCAACCTCGTCCCGCGACGCGCAGCGTCGCATCACCTCGCCCGCATCCGTACCTGCTGGGGATTCTTGATGGCCTGTTCGACCTGCTTGATCTCTTTCTTCAGGAAGCCCTTCGTGTCGTGGCGCTTGCATTCGGCCAGCAGCACCGCGGCTTCGCGGGTTTTGCGGCGGGATGAGGCGATGATGGCCAGGTTGAGCTTCGCCATGGCCAGGTCCGTCGATTGCTTGAGGCCGAGCCGGATGGCCTCACGCAGCAGCCGGTCCGCCTCGTTCATGTTGTGCTCCATGGCGAGGCTGCCCATCATGAAAAAGTAGGTCGAACGGCGGCGGGGCCAAAGGTGGGCCGGGTTCACCCGCGCAAGCCATTTGCGGGCGTCGTCCATGCGCTGCTGGCGGAGGTTGACGAAGACGAACAGCATGCGGATGCTTTGGAGCGAAGCGAGCACAGCGATGGTCGCCACCAGGACCATACCGATGCCTGCCCCCCAGTATCCTTTGGTAAACAGATAGATAGCATACGCCACCGAGGCGGCGGCAAGCAGGATCTTCACGATCCGGGTATCGATGCGAGAAAGCAGGGTCATGGGCGCTGGGAAATCGAGGCAAAGCTACGGCGGTTCGCGGGCGGGAGGCGCATCCGGCTGTACCTTTCGGACATGGCTTCCATTGCACGCCTGCGGGTCATTCTCGACACAGAGAGCGACGTGTTCCGCGACATCGAGATTGCGACCGACGCGCCGCTGCTCGCCTTGCACGACGCGATTTTGAAGGGGTTCGGCTGGGAGGCCGGCGAGCTCGCCTCATTCTACCGCAGCAACGAGGCATGGGACCGCGGCGACGAGTTTCCGCTCCTCGACATGCCCGTGGCGGACCTAGAATTAGGGCTGGACGACGACGAACTTGATTTCGAGGACCGCCCCCT
>CAMCYM010000098.1 GCA_945883885.1 Chryseobacterium gleum | reverse complement strand
CACCTTGTACTGGTAGTAGCTCTCGATGGTGGAGAGCGTGATGTCCTGGTTGATGTCCTCCGTGTTCGGGATGGTGGTGGAGGTAATGGGGTACCCGTCCGGCGAGCCGGTGTTCGAGTTGCCTTCGTAGCCGTTGTAGTCCGCGTAGCGCTCGAGAACGCTGAAGTCTGCGGCTTGGGCTTCCGGGCTGCGGAAGTAGGCGAAGTTGTCGGCGGACGGGTCGGCTTCGACGGCCGTGAGGGCCTCGGGCGTCAGCCACGTGCCGATTTCCGTCAGCCAGTCCCCGAAGAACTCCCGCTCGCCCGCGTCCGCCAAACCGTCCAACCCCACGTCCTGCAGCTCGTAGTTCCCTGCCGAGTTGTCGAACGCATTCACCACGTTGAACGTCGCAGGGTCAGGGTACACGCCCCACACCGACGTGAGGGTCGGGAGATCCGGATTCGTCGCAGAGGGCAAACCGTTCTCGTATCCCAACTGGCTGTCGTTCAAGACATCTTCCGACACGTTGCCGAGGTTGATGTACAAATCGCCGCCGGACAGGTTCTCCGAGTCCTCGTTGAACGGGTCCATCATCCAAATCTGGATGTACTCAATGTTCGCCGCCTCGAAGTCCGTCGTCGTGAGTGCCCGCTGGATGCCGCCCCACCGCGATGCTGGATCTTCGAGCAGGCCGTCCTCCGTCAAGCCCGCAGAGACGCCGCTGACCCCCGGAGGCCGGTCGTAGTTGTATTGGCCGCGCACGTCCGGCGTGAAGGTGAGGTCGAGCGTCGGAATGTTCGGCGGCGTCCCGGTCGGGAGCTGCCGGTTCGGGAACACCTCCCCTTCGAGCACCTCGCGCACCCGGTGGTCACTCTTTGCGTCTGCAGACACTTGGCCATCCGGCAACCCGCCCCCGCGGAAGAACTGCGGGTCGATGGTGTACCAAGAGAGCGCCGCGCGGTTGTAGTTGTAGGCCAGGCTGTCTTCGAGCACGCCTTCCGGGAACAGCGACGGCTGGAGCTTCGGCGTGGACGCGAGGAACCAGCGGGCGACGTTGCGGATGTCGATGGCGGATTGGCTGCCCTCGAAGTCGTCCACGTAGGCGTTGCCCTCCTCGCCCACGGCGCGGCTGTGTCCCGGGATGAGGTAGGCCCCTTCGGCAGAGACATCGAAGCTCGACTTCGCCGTCGTCGTGTAGAAGGGGAGCCGGTCGACAAGCTCGGTGAGGAACGGGCTGTCACGCTGCCACTGGAAGTCCGCGCCGACGATGGTGTTCTTGACCGGTTCATTGCCGATGTTCACCTTTTGGGTCAAAGGCCGCTCGCGCAAATTGAGCAGGGTCGTCCCGAAGCGGGCTTTGTCGCTGAGCACATACTCGAAGCGCGTGCCCATCATCGTCTTCATTTGGATGTTGAAGAGCGAGTTGCTTTCGAGCGATACCTGGATGGTGCGGCCGGATTCGAGGAGGCCGTCGTTGAGGATGCGCACCCGGCCGAGGTTGTAGTCGACCGTGTAGTCCTGGTTCTCGACGAGCTTCACGCCGCCGGCCGTGACCGTCACCGAGCCTTCTGGGACGTTCATCGCGTTGAGCGAAATCTCCGACGAGCTCTGGCTCTGGAACTGGCCTTTGATGCGGAACCGATTGAGCGAGGGAATCTGCTGGGCCGCGGTCTTTGTCGAGTCATACAGCGGCTGGAAGACGAGGGACTGGATGAGAGCTGCCGCGCGGTCCGGGTCCGTCACCCGCGTCGTGATCTCCTGGCGGAGGTTCGAGCCGAAGGGTTCGGTGGAGGGGAAGAAGATGCGGCCGGTTTGGCTCGAAATCGTGCCGCCCGTCGTGCCGGCGTTGTCCACGTAGTCGAAGACCCCGTCTTGCTGGGGCATTCCGTTGATGTCGAGGCGGTCGAGGCCGAGCAACTGGAGCAAGAGCGTGCCGTCGAGCGGTTCGCGCGGGATGTAGTTGAGGTCGATGCCCGTGGACGGGTCGTTGTACCAAACATCCAACCGGAAGTTCTCCGGGCTCACCCCGAACGCCTGCATCGAATAGACGTTCTTCATCATCGTCCGCCACAGCGGCGCTGGGTCCCCGTTGCTCAGCTGCACCTGCGTGATGCTCGATTTGAGCATCTTGAGGACGAGGGCACCGGGCGCCGCGAACCCATCCTGCGACAGCGTACCCACCTTGAACGTCTCGCCGCCCAGCGTGTATTCGTACGAAACTGCGAGGACTTCGGCGTTGTTGAGCGCCTGCCGCAGCGAGATGAAGCCCAGCCGGGAGTTGAAGGAGTATTCGGTTGCCGCGAGTTTGCGGGCGTTGCCGACACGCTCGTAGTGGATGCCCTGCTCGAGGCCGAGGCCGAGCAGCGCGATGGCTCCGTTCGCCCCCGTGTAGCCCATGACATCCTCGTTGCCCGTCATGGTGGCGAAGAGCTCGTTGTTGAGGTTCGACGGGTTGCGCGCTTCTGTAATGGCCAAATCCGGTCCGTCCACCAACTGCCCCACGGGAAGGTTCGAGCTGATGTAGTCGGGGTGTTCGCCGAGGTCCGTGAACCCGATCACGTTCCGCACGTCCTGGGTGTTTGCCTGCATGTTCACCACCCACACCTCGATGCGGGTGATGTTGACCCCCGAGTTCGGGACCGGCAGGCTCTTCATGGCCCCGTCGTAGAGGTCGTGGAAGTACTGCGACAGGAAGTAGTGGCGGTTCGCTTCGTAGTCGTCGGCGCGGATGTCGAATTTTTGGGTCTGGGCGCCGCCTTTGACTTCGATTTGCTTGCGCTCGCCCTTCTGCTGCGAGAAGACGGTGGTGTTGTAGAGGCGGCCCCACTGGGTTTCGAGCTTCACCCCGAAGAGGCTTTGGCTGCCCTGGATGAGCGAGCCGGGGAGCGGCATTTGGATGTGGCCCGCTTCGATGTTCTTCAGGATGTCGTCTTCTTCGCCCTGGAAACCGATGTTCATGCGGTTTTCGAAGTCGAAGAGGGCCTCGGTGTTGTACTGGGTGCCGAGCTCGATTTTGTCCCCGATTTTGCCGCCGATGTTCAGCTGGATGCGCTGGTCAAAGTTGAAAACCGTAATGCGGCGCTGGCGCTCGGGAATCCGCGGATTCTCCGTGTTCGACATGTTGAACCCGAAGGTGAGTTCTGCGGAGCCTTGGGGCTTGATCTCGATTTCGTTGCTGCCGAAGATGGTCTCGAACAGCTTGCTGTTGACCGTGAGCTTCGGCGCGAAGGCGCGCTCGGCTTCGTCCTCTTCTTGCTGAAGTTCCTTCCAGTACTCGCTCAGGTTGCCCTGCATGTCGAAGTTGAGGAACTCCTGCAGGTCGAGGTAGGTGGATGGGCGGAACTCGATGGTGTCGCCGACCGTTTGGCGGAGGATGTACTGCCCCGTGCGTTCGTCGAAGACGACCCGGTAGTTGAAGTTGCTCGGCCAGTCGAGCTCAAATCCCGGGGGGTGTTCGACCGGGTTGAACGGGTCTTCGCCGCCGAAGGGGAAGGGCAGCACGATGGAGTCGGCGGGGGCGTTGCCTCCGGCGGTTTGGGCCGCCGCAGCTCCTGCCCAGGCACACAGCACCGCCACGGCCACCGCGGTCGCTGCTGCTGTTCTGGGGACCCGGAGGCCCAAATTCCACCACCAAGCCTTCATAACTGCCTCAGAGCCTGTTTGATGAGGGCCTCCACAGGAAGCTCCTCGGGGGAGTTGTTTGCGATTGAGTCCAGGGTTTTCTCGCACCGCACGCGGTCGAATCCGAGCGAAACCAAGGCAGACAACGCCTCGTCCCGGACTTTATTGCGCGGGCCCGAAAAAAGTCCCGACGGGGCTTCGACGCCGCCGCCTGCGCCGATTTTATCCTGCAAGTCCACGACGATGCGCTGGGCCGTCTTCACGCCGATGCCCTTCACGCCTTTCAGCAGTCCGACGTCCCCGGAGGCGATGGCCGTCCGGGCCGCCGCCGGATCGAGGGCGCTGAGCACCATCCGGGCCGTACCGGCACCTACGCCACTGACGCCAACCAATGCCAGGAAGACCTCCCGCTCGTCCGTCCGCGCGAAGCCGTACAGGACGTGCGCATCCTCCCGCACCACGAGGTGGGTGTATGCGAGGACCTCTTCCTTGCCGGTCCACTGCCCATAGGTATAGAGCGAAATCAGGACCTCGTAGCCCACGCCGCCGCACTCCACGACGGCCGCCGTGGGAGTCAGAGAAACGAGGGGGCCGCGGAGGTGGTGGATCATGCGGGGGCGTGGGTTTGGGCATCCACCACGGCGAGGCGGACCATGTCGAGCACTTCGCGCACGCTGGAGCCCATCTGCAAGATGTGGAACGGCTGGCGCATGCCCAGCAACACCGGGCCGAGCGCGTGGATGCCTGCCATCTCTTGCAAGAGCTTGTAGGAGATGTTTCCGGCTGCCAGGTTCGGGAAAATCAACGTATTCACCTGGCGGTTCATCAGCGTGGAAAAGGGGAAGGACTCCGCGAGCAACTCGTTGTTCAACGCGAAGTTGCCCTGCACCTCACCGTCCACGATCAGGTCCGGATGCTGCTCCCGCAGGATGCGCGCGGCGGCGGCCATCTTTTCCGCGTCCGCGCCGCCCGCAGAGCCGAAGTTCGAGTAGCTCAGCAACGCCACCCGCGGCACGATGCGGAGCTTGCGCACGGCCTCGGCGGTGAGCAGGGTGATGGAGACGATTTCATCCACCGTGGGGTTCACGTTCACCGTGGTGTCCGCGAAGAACATGGGTCCTCGGCGGGTTTCGAGGATGTACATGCCGGCGACCTTGTCGACGCCGTCGGCCTTGCCGATGACTTGGAGGGCGGGACGGATCACGTTCGGATAGGTGCGCGTGAGCCCTGAAATGAGCACGTCCGCAGCGCCCGACTTTACGAGCATCGCTCCGAAGTAGTTGCGCTGCCGCATCATGTATTCGCCCTCCCGCAGGGTCATGCCTTTGCGGCGCCTAATCGCGAACAGCACATCCCCGAACTCCTTGCGCCGCTGGGCTTCTTCCTCCGACCGGGGGTCGATGATGGCCACGTCGGGCAGTTCGAGGCGGAACTCGGCGATGCGCGCGGTGATGAGGTCGCGGTCGCCTAGGAGGATGGGCGTTGCAATGCCCTCATCGAGCGCCTGCTCGGCAGCTTTCAGCACCTTGTACGAATCGCCCTCTGCGAACACGACGCGCCGCGGGTGCTTGCGGGCACGGTCGGCGAGCGTGCGGGAGAAGCTGTTGCCGGAGCCCAGCCGTTGCCGCAGTTCCTCGCGGTAGGCCGCCCAATCCGCGATGGGACGGCGCGCCACGCCGGAGGCCATGGCGGCCTCGGCCACGGCCGGGGCGACCGCCACGATCAGGCGCGGGTCCAGCGGCTTCGGAATGATCATCGTCCGCCCGAAGGTGAACGCACGGCTTCCGTATGCTTCAGATACTTCGTCGGGCACGGACTCCTTCGCGAGTCGGGCGATGGCATGCACCGCGGCCAGCTTCATCTCCTCGTTGATGGTGGTGGCCCGCACGTCGAGGGCGCCACGGAAGATGTACGGGAATCCGAGGACGTTGTTGACTTGGTTCGGGTGGTCGGTGCGGCCGGTGGCCATGATGAGGTCCGGGCGCACGGCCACGGCCTCGTCCCACCCGATTTCCGGCGTCGGATTCGCCAGGGCGAAGACGATGGGGTCGGAAGCCATCGCGGCGACCATGTCCGGGGTGACGAGTCCACCTTTGCTGAGTCCGAGGAAGATGTCTGCACCGCGCATCGCAGCCCCCAAGTCGTCGAAGCGGCGGGGGCTCGTGTAGCGCGCTTTGCGGTCGTCGAGGTCTGTCCGGTCCGCGTGGATGTGGCCCTTGCTGTCGAACATGTCCACGTGGTGCGGGTTCATGCCCAGGGCCACGTAGATGTCGGCGCACGACAGGGCGGCTGCTCCGGCCCCGCTGACCACCATGCGCACCTCGCCGATGTCTTTGCCGGCGAGCTCGAGGGCGTTCAGCAGCGCCGCAGCGGAGATGATGGCCGTCCCGTGCTGGTCGTCGTGCATGACCGGGATGCTGAGCTCTTCCTTCAGGCGCCGCTCGATTTCGAACGCTTCGGGCGCCTTGATGTCCTCGAGGTTGATGCCGCCGAAGGTGGGCGCGATGGCCTTCACCGTCGTCACGAACGTGTCGATGTCCTTCGCGTCCACTTCGATGTCGAAGACGTCGATGTCCGCGAAGACCTTGAACAGCACCCCTTTGCCCTCCATGACAGGCTTGCTCGCCTCTGGACCGATGTCGCCGAGGCCCAGCACCGCCGTGCCGTTCGAGATGACCGCGACGAGGTTGCCCTTCGCCGTGTAGGTGTAGACGTCCTCGGGGTTTGCTGCGATGGCCAAACAGGGCT
>CAMCYM010000097.1 GCA_945883885.1 Chryseobacterium gleum | reverse complement strand
AACTTGTCGTGCACAGACCCCCATGTCCCCAAATCGCTCCAACCGAAGTCACTGAGAATCACCGCAACATTGCGCGCCTTTTCCATCACGCCGTAGTCGATCGAGATGTTCTCGCAATCCGGATACAAGGCCGCAGCCACTTCCGAGAGGTGCGCGGGCTCGCGTGTCGCAAAGGCCTCCGCGCGCTCGTGGAAGAGGTCGTGCATCTCCGGAAGGTGCTGCTCGAACGCCGCCGTGATGTTCGCCAGGCTCCACACGAAAATGCCTGAATTCCAGTAGAAATCCCCGCTCGCAAGGAACTCGGTGGCGAGCTCGAACGTCGGCTTTTCCGTAAACGTCCGCACAGCGCGGATCGAAGGGTCCTCGACACCGGGCAAGTCTTCAAACTGGATGTAGCCGTAGCCCGTGTCGGGCCGCGTAGGCCGGATGCCCAGGGTGACCAAATGGGTGGTCGAACGGGTATGAGCAAGTGCGCGATCGAGCACATCGAGGAAGCCCGTCTCGTCGAGGATCAAATGGTCCGCAGGCGCAACGACCAGAGCCACATCCGAGGCGTTGCCGGTGCGCGCCGCGACGACGTGGTTCGCAAAGGCAATGCACGGCGCCGTATTCCGCATGAAGGGCTCGCACAAGATGTTCTCAGGGGGCAAGTCGGGAAGGTGTTCCGACACGAGATCCCGGTAGCGTTCTTGGGTGACGACGAGGGTTTGGGACAGCGGAATGCGGCGACTGAGCCGGTCGCAGGTCATTTGGATCAACGAACGCCCGGTGCCGAGCATGTCGAGGAACTGCTTCGGCCGCGCCGCCCGGGACATCGGCCAAAACCGCGTCCCCGCCCCCCCCGCCATGATGACGGCCCAGGTAGCGCCTGGGGTCATCGTGCGACCGACCATTTCGGGCAGTCCGGGCACTTCTTCGAGGTGCTGCACCCCCCTGCCACAAGCAGGGTAAGGGCGAGCAGGAGCAGGAGCGAATGCTTCATCGCCCCGAATTTACGCCGCCCCGCGTGTACCTTCGTGGCCATGCGGGTGCTTTACCATCTCGGACGCTTCACGCGGCTGATGGGCGCGGTCTTTCAACGGCCCGCGCGCGGCAAAGTGTTCTGGCGCTTGCTCGTCGCAGAACTCGAAGCCATCGGCCTGCAGTCCCTCGGCATCGTCGCCCTGCTCAGCGTATTCATGGGGGCCGTCATCTGCTTGCAAACGGCTCACCAAATCAGCGGCTGGATCCCCGACTACACGGTCGGCTTCACCGTGCGGCAGACCATGATCCTTGAATTCAGCCCTACCCTGATTCCGGTCATCCTGGCCGGAAAGGTGGGCTCCGCAATTGCTTCCCAAATCGGCACCATGCGCGTCACCGAGCAAATCGACGCACTGGAAATCATGGGCATCAACAGCGCGAACCACTTGATTTTGCCGAAGATCGCAGCGGGCATCCTCATCATTCCTTTCCTGGTGGTGATGAGCATGGTGCTGGGCATTGCTTCCGGTACGGTCGTCGCGCTGGCCACCGGGGTGAGCAGCATGGCAGATTTCGAGTACGGCATGCGCATCGATTTCAAGGCGTTCGATGTGGTCTATGCGCTGTCAAAAACGACCGTCTTCGCCTTCATCCTCACAAGCGTGCCCGGGTACCATGGGTTTTACGCGCAAGGAGGCGCGCTGGAGGTCGGAGCGGCGGCTACCCGGGGCGTGGTCTGGAGCGTGGTGGTGGTGATGGTGGCAAATTTGGTCCTCACACAGCTTCTCCTCAGCTGATTTTCAGATATGATTGAAGTAAAGGGGCTGACCAAATCCTTCGGAGACCAGCCGGTCCTGCGCGGCATCGATGCCCGCTTTCTGCCCGGGGAAGTCAGCTGCGTCATCGGCCGAAGCGGCAGCGGAAAGTCAGTCCTTACGAAGTGCATCGTGGGCCTGTTCGAACCGGACAGCGGCTCCGTGCATTTCGACGGCCGCAATTTCACCGCGCTCGACCGGGCGGAACGCGTCACCGTTCGTCAAGAAATCGGGATGCTCTTCCAAGGCGGGGCGCTCTTCGATTCCATGACCGTCGAAGAAAACGTGCGCTTCCCGCTGCGGATGTTCAGCGGCCAAGACGAGGCGCACATCCGCGACCGCGCCGCCGAATGCCTGCGCCGCGTGGAACTAGAGAAAGCGGGGGCGCGCTACCCGGCCGAGATCAGCGGCGGCATGAAGAAGCGGGTCGGCATCGCCCGCGCCATCGCACTGAATCCGAAGTACCTCTTTTGTGACGAGCCGAACAGCGGCCTCGACCCCCAAACCGCCATTGTCATCGACAAACTCATCCGGGAACTCACCCGCGAGTTCGCCATGACCACCGTGGTTGTCAGCCACGACATGAACAGCGTCATGGAGGCAAGCGACCGGGTCCACTTCGTACACGAGGGGCGCATCCTGTGGAATGGAACGCGCGAGGAGCTGCTGGCCGGCGGGCCGCGCGAACTTGAAGACTTCGTATTCGCTTCGGCGTTGATGCGGCAGGTGCGCAGCGCGCACGGAACCTGAGTCCTGCGCACTACCTTTTCCGCATGGACCACGGTTTTGCCACCATCCCGTTGCCCTTCCGAAGGCTCCCCGAGCCCGAAATGGAGGCTCGCGCACAGGAATTTGCTTCCAGCTTAGCACAGCGGCGCTCGGTCCGGGACTTTTCCGCAGAACCTGTCCCACTCGACGTCCTTCGGTCCTGCATTGCCGCCGCATGCACTGCCCCTTCCGGCGCAAACAAGCAGCCGTATACGTTCTGCATCGTCACCGACCTCAGCATCAAGCGTTCCATCCGCGAAGCCGCTGAGCGCGAGGAGTACTTGAACTACCACGGGCGCATGCCCGAGGACTGGGTTCGGGAACTCAGGCCCTTGGGCACCGACTACAACAAGCCCCACCTGGAAAAGGCCCCCGCGCTGGTGGTCGTTTTTCGGAAATCCTGGGAACCTGAGGCCGATGGCACACGCACCAGGAACTACTATGTGGCGGAATCTACCGGCATTGCCGTGGGCATGCTCATCGCTGCGCTGCACCATGCAGGTCTGTGCTGCTTGACCCACACACCCTCTCCGATGGACTTCGTCGGTCGGATTTTTGGGGCGGCCAGAACACGAGAAAGCCTACCTCTTGCTGCCCATCGGATACCCCGCAGAAGGATGCCGGGTGCCTGACATTCAGCGCAAACCTTTCCACGAACTCGTGGTCGAATACCCTGAAAAACCGGGGGAACCACGCTGAAGGCCACACAAAAGTTCCCAACGTTAACCGAAAATTGAAGTGGGTTGCAGTTACTTTGCGCCCCGATAACGAACCCTTTGGCCATGTCTGAGATTCAAGAAAAAGTCACGGCGATCATCGTCGACAAGCTGGGAGTGGATGCTGCGGAAGTCACGTTGGAGGCCAGCTTCACGAACGATTTGGGCGCTGATTCGCTCGATACCGTCGAACTGATCATGGAGTTCGAGAAGGAATTCAACATCGCCATTCCGGACGACCAAGCGGAGAAGATCAGCACCGTCGGCCAAGCCGTGGAGTACATCTCCGCGAACGTGAAGTAATCGCCTACTCCCATGGAGTTGAAGCGGGTTGTCGTCACGGGCATCGGGGCCATCACCCCCCTCGGAAACGATGCCCGGGCGTATTGGGCGGGCCTCCTTGCCGGCAAAAGCGGCGCAGGCCCCATCACACGGTTTGATGCCGCCTTGTTCAAGACCCAGTTCGCCTGTGAGGTGAAGGGGTTTGACGTGGAGCAGTTCATCGACCGGAAGGATGCGCGCAAAATGGACCTCTTCACGCAGTACGCCGTGGTGTCTGCGGACGAGGCGCTGCGCGATGCCGGTCTTGATGGCGAACATCCCCCGGTGGACCACGACCGTGTCGGGGTCATTTGGGGCTCCGGCATCGGCGGCTTCGCGACCTTCATGCACGAAGCCCGGGAGTTTCATCGGGGCGACGGCACACCGCGCTTTTCGCCGTTCTTCATTCCGATGATGATTTCGGACATCGCCGCAGGCCACATCAGCATGCGGCACGGCTTCCGGGGTCCGAACTTCTGCACCGTGAGTGCTTGTGCGAGCGGGACGAATGCGCTCATCGACGCTTTCAACTACATCCGCCTCGGCAAAGCCGATGTCATCGTCTCCGGGGGCTCTGAGGCGGCCATCACCGAAGGCGGAATCGGGGGATTCAATGCGCTCAAGGCGTTGTCCACCCGGAACGAAAGCCCAGAAACGGCCTCCCGTCCGTTCGATGCCACACGCGACGGCTTTGTCCTCGGTGAAGGCGCAGGGGCCATCATCTTAGAATCCCTTGACCACGCCCTCGCACGGGGAGCCCACATCTACTGCGAAATGGCCGGCGGCGGAATGAGTGCCGACGCGTACCATCTCACGGCGCCCCACCCCGAAGGCTTGGGCGCGAAGAATGTGATGCGTGCTGCTTTGTCGGATGCAGGCATGGTGCCCGAAGACATCGACTACGTGAATGTGCACGGCACCTCGACTCCCCTCGGCGATATCGCAGAGACCCTTGCCATCCAAGGGGTCTTCGGGGACCACGCGTATGCACTGAACATTTCTTCGACCAAATCGATGACCGGACACCTCCTCGGTGCCGCCGGAGCCGTCGAGGCCATCGCATCGATCTATGCCGTCTGCGAGGGCATCGTTCCTCCGACCATCAACCACGAGCATACGGACGACCAGTTGGACCCGAAGCTGGACTTCACGTTCAACGTGGCCCGCAAGCGGCACGTTCGAGCGGCCCTTTCGAACACCTTCGGTTTCGGCGGGCACAATGCATCCGTGATTTTCAAAGCGTTTTCTTAAGGTCGTGCAGTGATGTGGGGGGTCTGGCAGCGGCTGAAGACGTGGGGAACTGGGGGCGGAATCCCGAAAGACCTCGACGCCATGCTTCGGAAGGAGTTTGGCCTGAAAGTGCGCAATCGGAGCTTTTACGACGAAGCTCTCCGCCATGCCTCCATGCTCGACGGAGACACCTCCGGTCGCATGTCGAATGAACGGCTTGAATTCCTGGGAGATACAGTCCTAGACCTCGTGGTGGCCGGATTCCTTTTCCGCCAATTCCCTACCGAGCAAGAAGGGGCGTTGACCCAGCGCAAATCGAAGATTGTCAATCGGAAGACTTTGAATCTGCTGGGAACACGCCTCGGATTGCCCCGGTTCATCACCTCAAAGATGCGCCGGTCCGATGTCCAAGAGACTGTCATCGGCAATGCGTTGGAGGCCTTGATCGGCGCCATGTACCTCGACCACGGGTTCGAAGCCACGCGGACTGCGGTACTCAGCATGCTCCGCAAGCACGGTGCCATCGACAAGATCCACGAAACGGTGGACTTCAAGTCGAACCTCCACCACTGGGCGCAGCGCGGCAAACAAACCATCGAATTCCGCGTGGTCCGTGAACTCAGCGACGGGTCCGGCTACGACATGGAGGTTCGCATCGGGGGAAAGGTCATGGGGACGGGGTTTGGGCGCTCGAAAAAGGACGCCGAACAAGTGGCAGCTCGACAAGCTTGGAAGGCTGTGTACGACCGAGAACAAGCCCCAGAGCCTGTGCGGCCCAAGCGTTCCGAGGAACCAGAACGCTCCGAACGCTCCGAACGCTCAGAACGGTCGGAACGCTCAGAACGGTCGGAACGGTCGGAACGCTCAGAACGGTCGGGACGCTCAGAACGGTCGGATCGGTCGGATCGGTCGGACGCCTCCCGCCGGCGCGAACGTCCTGCCCGGGCAGGCCGATCCACGCGGGTAACTCCGGCTGCAGATGAGACCCCCGCCACGCAGGGAGCGCCGAAGGAGACGAAGGAAACGAAGGAGCCACGTGCACCGCGGCCACCCCGCGAGCCCCGTGCAACCGCCCCTGCGGAAGTAGCACCTCCGGTGACCCCGGCTGCAGAGGCCACGCCAGAAGCGGCACCGCGCCGAGAACGCATCCGAGATCGCGTGCGAAAGCGCGCCGAAGCCCGCACCACTGCGGAAGAGGCTCCGGTTGAAGTCCTCGTCTCGGATGCCGCCCCAGCAACGGAGGAAGAAAAGAAGCCACGCAGCGGGAACCGAAGGGGTGGACGCCGGCGGCCCAAGCCCGAAGGCGAGAGCAGTTCCTCCGAAAGCTGATGCGTTTTCGGGGTATCTTCGCCCCTGATGGCGCGGATTGAAGCGGATTTTGAAGATGCGTGTGACTTTCACCTGATCGGCGTGTCGAGCCACGTAGGCCCGCACCGCTTGGGGTGGGATTTGAATTGGGCTTTAGGCTGGGATTTGATGCACTTCCTGGATTGGGAGATTGCGCAGCCAGAAGGGGCCTCGTCACACCCCATCTACCGGCACCGCGAAACACACGACGGGCCAGCGGTGTACCTGATTTGCAACAGAACGCCGCAAGGAGCCTTCGCACCGGGGGCTGCGCAACTCGATTACCTGGTGTCCCTTCCTTTCGATTCCTTCGAACCGGAATCAGCAGCACGCACCCTGCGCACGCTCACCAGTGTGTCCGTTGCTGCCGTGCTGAATCCCTTCCTCACAGGTGCCCTCGAAGCGTTGGCCGTCCTCGACTTGACTGAAACAGAATCCGCGCAGC
>CAMCYM010000096.1 GCA_945883885.1 Chryseobacterium gleum | reverse complement strand
GATGCGGTGGTTTTGGTCAAACAGCGGGGAGCCGGAAGAGCCCGGTTCCGTCACGCCGAGTTCCCACTGGTTGATCATCCAAACCTGCGCTCCGCCCGCCGACGCCGTGTACGGGGCGTTGTTCTCGAAGCAAATCTTCTTGAGGTCGCCTGCGGGATGGTGGATGCCGACGGCGGAGGTGGGGGCCGCCCCGCTGGCGTCCCAGCCGGCGTACTCCACATTCCACGCGGCCGGCGGTGCACTGCTGAGCTGGACGAGGGCGAAGTCGCTGCCGGCGCGGCTGGCTTTCAGGGTGCCTCCGCTGATGCTTTGGTTCGTGGGCCCACTGGTGCCCGTGCACGTCGCCGACTCGTGGTTGAAATAGTACACCCACGTTCCGGGCGTGCCGAGGCAGTGGTTTGCGGTCAGGAAATACGGCGTGCCGTTTTGCAAGGCATTGTTTACCAAAGCGCCCGTGCACACCGCGAAGCCGCCCTGCGTGATGAGCGCGACGGAGCGCTTTTCCACTTGCCAGCCCGCGCCGGAGGGGCAGTTGACGTTGATGTTGCAGGCGCCGGAGTTGCCGAAGGGGCCACGGTCCACCAGCGCGTCTTCGGTCGGGCGGAGCAAGCTCCGGTATCCGTGGACGACCGTGGCGATTTCCAGCACCCCCGTCCCGTGCACCGGCACCGGCTCGTGGTACTCCAGCACCACCCGTCCCCCGGAAATGACCCCGATGGCCAGCCCGCCCCAGTCGAGTTCGTTTTTTTCCGTAAAGCTCCCGAGGAACTGGGTTGCGTCTTCGTTGTAGACATACAGCTTGCCGCCCTTCGGCAGGTCGAAAGCACTGAGCAAGAAGCTCACGTTCAGCCCTCCCGGACAATCGACTCCCAGCCGCCACACGTGCTCGCCGCCCTCGAACGTCCACTGTCCCGCGTTTGCAGGGCTCAGCGCCACCGGATGCTCCACCCCAAACCTCCACGGCGACTCCTTGTACTGATCGGTCACCGCATCCTGTGCGGCGAGCTGGTCGAGGTCGATTTCCGGCAACGACGTCCACGGAAACCCACTGAGGACGGGTTGCGGCCAACCGTTCGGCGCACCCCCGTGGGTGATTTGGGCTGTGGCCGCTGCGGCCAGGAAGGCACAGGCGGCGAGCAGGAGGGAAGCAAGGCGCATGGGAAACGATTTGGCTGCGCAGAAGTTACGCAAAAATCAGTCAATGCCCCGGGGAAGAAGGCGAAGACTGCCCGAGCAGTTCCGCCACTTCTCGTTTCAGCTGCGGAATGTCCTTTTGCAAAATTCCCCAAATCAGTTCATCCTCCACTCCGTCATACGCGTGGGCCAAAATGTTCCGCAGGCCGATGATTTTTCGGGAGGAAGTAATGGCAACACCGGGGTCGATGGCCAGCAATGCGCGGACCGCCTCCCCGATGATTTCAAGGTCACGTTCAACCGCACGTTTCACCACCGGTTGGTCCCGAAAGCGAAAAAAGTCATTTCCCACCAGGTCCTTGAACGATTCCAATTCCCGAACCAGGGACTCGAGGTCCAGCAAGTATTTGAGTGCTTTAGGCTGCATACACCAGCTGCTTGGACCGATGGATGGCGTCGATGAGCACCGGATTTTTCAGGGAACGCCCCGAGACCACATCTACTGAACGCCCGAGCAATTCTTCGAGTTTCTCCTTCAACGAGAAATAGTTGTCCGCATACTCGAGCAAGGCGATGGAGTCGTCAAAGGCCACGAGCAAATCGATGTCGCTGTGTGCGTTGAAGGCACCTGAAACGGCCGAGCCGAACACGTCCGCTCGCACCACATGGTGGCGACGAAAGATCTCCGCAAGGGCGGGCAATTGGTTCGCAATCACCGGTACCATGGCTGAAATTTACTCTTTTCTGGCACTTCAGCACCACGCACCACCCGGGTTTACCGCACCGTCAGCCGGCCGGCCGCACCGTCGGGCGTGGCGAGCAGGTAGAGGCCGGCGGGCAGGTGGCCGAGGTCGAGGCGCAGCGTGCCGCCGGTCCAGGGGTAGGTAGCCACTGTGCGGCCGGTGGCGTCGAACAGGGTGAGGTGGCCCGGCGTCCCGTCCGCCGTCCACTCGATGGACACTGCCGCATCGGTCGGGTTCGGGTAAAAGCGGAAGGCCTCGCGGCCCGCAGGTTCGACGACGCCCACGCCCATACCGTTCAGCAGGCCCGTGAATTCTTGGAAGTAGAGGTTCGCCACCCGCGCGTCGCGGACGACGAGGGTGTTTTCATCGTTCGTGGTCTCTGCCGTCGAAGACCAATTGTGGGAACCGGTGATGACCAGCGGGTCGGAGAGGGGCTGGCTGTGGTCGACGATGCCGTACTTGTGGTGAAGCGAGCCGCTGATGCCTTGGTGGGAATAGACGGCGACCCCGTTCGACAGGAGGTACTCGAATTCCGAGCCGGTGGTGTTGACCTCTTCCATCGCGCCCTCGGGCTGGATGAACAGGCTCACCTGGTCGATGATCGCGTCGGCTAGGTCGTCGCGGGTGAAGGCCAGCGTGGCGAACGACAGGTCGTAGTCGCAGGTGCGCAGGGCGGCGTCGATGGCGGCCGTCGTGCCGTCGGTCGGCGAGAAATACAGCTCGACCGGGCTTCCGCCGACGAGGAACAGGCGGGGGGTGTTGTTCGTTTTTTCCGGGCCAAACTTGCTGGCCGCGCTGTTCGGCTGCGGTCCTGTCGAGCCCCACATCTCTTCGAATTCGAGGACGTAGGCCCGGGCGAGGCTTTGGTCCGCCAGCACGATGACGTTGTTGAAGTCCGTGTTCAGATTCTCTGTGGTCCAATTCGTCGAACCGGTCAGCACGAAGGCCGTTTCCGCATACTCCGCGTCGCCGGCGATGAACTTGTTGTGCATCCCGCTGCCTTGGCCGTCGGTGCGGAGCAGCACGGGGATGGACGGGTCGAGGGCGTCGAGGCCGATGTTCGCGTTCGAGCCCTCCGCGATGTACCGCACCTGCACGCCATTCGCCACGGCGGCGTTCACCGCGTTCGTGATGGTCGTGTTGTTCGTGTTGTAGACCGCGATGTCGAGGGTATGCTGCGCGCTGAGGATGTACGCGGCGATGGAGTCGTTCGTCGACGTGCCGGTGGAGATGGCGTCTTCGAACGTCGCCACCGAGGTGTCCACCGGTCCGGTGAAGAAGGTCCGGATCCAGCCCGGCGACGTGCTGACGGTGGCGTAGGGACGCACGCTGGAGGCCGTTTCTTCGTCGCCTACCGCCGACAGCACGCGGGCGTAGTAGATCGTACCTGGGGTGAGGTTCGTGAGCGTGACGCTGTGGTCCGTCACCGACTCGGCCACGGCAACTTCCAGCCCGAGGTCCGGGGTGAGTCCGTACTGCACGCGGCTGTCTCCGGCCACGTCCGTGGGCCACGTGAGGTCGAAGGAGGTGGGTGCGAGGTTCGTTTGGGTCACCGGCCCCGAGAGGTTGATGGCGCTCGTCGCTTCGATGTCTAGCGGGCCGCGGGGAAGCAGCTGGTAGCCGTCCGTGCCGGTGAACGAGAACTGCGACACGATGCCTGTGAGGTTCACCACGCCGGCCGAGAGCACCGTGCCGACGAGCGGGTTCGAGTTGCGGATGTACACTACGCCGTTCATGCCGCCGGCCGTGAAGGCGTAGGTCGCGTTCCCGGTGATCAGCTGTCCGCCGTTTGCGAAGAGCGCGCCTTCGATGCGGACGAGTTCGCCTTCGCGGGCCTCGTTCATCTGGGACGGCGTGATGAGCTCAGGGGTGGGCAGCGCGTTGCCGATGCTGTGCACCGTGACTTGCGTGATGCCGTTCGGGCCGACTTCGAGGAGGCCGTTGTACTCGCTCAGGGCGGCCGTCATCGTCAGGCTGTCACCGACTTGCGGGTCGGGAAAGCCGGTCCAGGCGGCGCCGGGATACAGGGCGATGCCTGCTGTGGCGTCTTGGAGGTAGCGGACGGAGCCAAACTCCGCGCCGCTGGTGACGATTCCACTGACCGTGACCGTCGCCCCGACGGGCTGCGTGCGTGCGGCGGAAATTTGGGCGGTTGCCGGCACGGCGGCCGCAAACAAGGCCGCAACGGCCACGAACGAGGGGAGGAAGTGGTTGCGCATGGTCGGAATCAGGGGGGCCAAAGTTCGCACCTTCGCCCGACGTTCCGACACGCGTCAGAACCGCACCCGCACCGAGAAGTTCGACCGGAACGGCAGACCCATGTACACGGCCGCCGACGCTGCGTCGAAGTTGTTCGTTGTCAGTGCATAACGGCGCGCGGGATCGTTGTAGTAGACCTGCCCGTAGGCGTCGTTGTTTTGGGCCGAGCCGAGGTACACCGTGTTTAGCACGTTGAACAGCGACAACCGGAACTCGAGGTTCGTTTCGCGGAAATCCGTCGACCAGCCGGCGTGGATGTCGAGCAGTCCGTACTCCGGCAGCTCCCACGACTGCCGTCCTGCGTTCGCGCCATACAGGGAGAACGGGTCGAAGTCCGCGTAGTAGCGGTCGAAGAAGGTGTAGCGCGGGCGGATATAGAACCGCTTCCACTCGTAGCGGAGGGAGATGCTGTACTGGTTTTGGGGCGCATCGCCCACAGCCACCCCCTTCGCATCGTAGGTGATCGTCACCGGCTCCCCGTCGGCATCGAGGTACGGCGTATTCGTGTCGTCGTCGATGAGCTTCAGGCTGTCTTCCGAGCTGTCCCACTCCCAATCCCCGAGCGAGACGTAGCCCTCCAGCGTCAGGTTGCGCCCGAGTTCCCACGCTGCATCCGCCTCGAGGCCGCGGTGCACGGCGCTCATCGAATTCACGTTCGCCCGGACGATTTCGCCGGTGGGCGTCTCGAACCGCAGCAGCACGTCGAGCGGCCGGTTGTTCCAGTCGGTGTAGTAGCCGTTTACGTTCACCGTCCACGGGAACTTGCTGAAGCTGTAGCCGACTTCGATCGAGGCGATTTTCTCGTTCTGCGTGTTGAGCACGAAGTTGTTCGTGAAGTCGACGACGTTCTGGAACACGGGGGTGCGGTTCAGGTACCCGACGTTCATGAACGCGTTCGAATGCTCCGAGAGGTTGTAGTTCCCGCCGGCCTTGACCGTGTAGCCCGGGATCCACTTCCAGCCGGTGAAGGCGTAGGAGCCGGTCGAGTCCACGGGCAAGAAGTAGTCCACCCGGTTGTACCCTTGGCTGACCGCGCTGACGTTCAGGAAGAGGTTGTAGAGGTAGCCTTTGTACTCGACCAAACCGAAGGCGCCGCCCCACCGCACGAACGCGTCGTTGTGGTACCCGATGGTGTCACCCTCGAACCGCATCTTCGTAGTGGCATTTGCGTCGTTTGCATCGACGAAATAGTCGCCGCCGAGCAGGTCGTACACGGTGGCAAAGTGCCCGCCCCGGTAGGTCCGCGCGTCGAGTCCCCCCGACACCGTCACCGCCTCGCTTGCCTCCCAGCGGAAGGTCGAAAGCACCCCGTACCACTCGTGCTCGTTGTGCAGCTTGCGCAGGATGCGGCTGGACTTGTACAGCGAATCGGAATACAGCGGGTCGATGGGCGGCCCGAAGATGTTGCCCACGGTGTTCGAGTAGTAGAACTTGTCGAAGTCCACGTGGCCGTCCGCCGTGTAGTCGCCTGCGCCCAGCGGGTTTTCGAGCCGGGTTCCCCCGCCTTTACCGTAGGAGGCATAGACCGTGTTCGACAGGTAGAACCGCTCGCTGATGCGCCAGTTGTGGCGGAAGGTGAACAGCGGTTTGTGGTACATATTCTCCCGCTCGTGCTGGACCTCGCCGTTGAGCATGCCCCAGTGGACGTTGTAGCCGATGCCGTAGTCCACGACGCGGGCGGTGTCGACAAAATCCGTGGCCGACATCTGCGCTTCGAAGTCTTCCACGCTTCCGTAGCCGTACTCCTCGTTCAGTGCGGCAATCGCATCTGCTTCTTGCGCCGCCGTCAGAGAACCGTTGTTGAAGATGTCCGAATGGGCCTGGCTGTAAGCGCTCATCGTGGCATATTCTTCGTCGCTGCCGTTGAAGAGGCCGCGGGCGTAGTCGCGGTCGTGGGTGACGATGCGCTGGCGGTAGCTGCGGGAAGCGTTCCGCGTCGGAGCGCCCATGGCGCTGAGGCTCAAGCTGTGGTTCCCGAGTTCTTTTTGGACCTTGCCGTAGTAGAACCAGGATCGGTTGTAGTCCTGTTCAAAGTAGCCGCCCCGGTCTTGGTAGCTGCCGGAAAAGGTCAGGCCCCAACCGCCGGGAAGCCGGCCGGTGGTGTGGCTCAGCGAGGTACGTGTGAAGCCGAAGCTGCCCACTTCTTGCTTGACGTTCGTACGGCGGGCACTTTCGATGCCTTGCGTCACGATGTTGACCGTGCCACCGATGGCCGGCAGGGCGAGCTTGCTGGCGCCGAGGCCGCGCTGCACCTGCATGGTGGAGGTGATCAGGTCGAGGCCGAACCAGTTGTTCCAAAAAACCCCGCCGTTCTCCATGTCGTTGACGGGAATCCCGTCGAGCATCACGGACACGTTGCGCTGCTTGAAACCGCGGATGGTCACCGACGGGCCGTCGTTTTCGCTGCCCGTGGCCGTTGCGAACACGCCCGGCGTCGTATTCAGGATCATCGGGATGGGCTGCGAGCCCAGCTGCTCTTGG
>CAMCYM010000095.1 GCA_945883885.1 Chryseobacterium gleum | reverse complement strand
GGCTGGGCGGTGGCCGGAACCGCGAATGCAACAGTGGACCGCACCCTCGTGCGGAAGCCCACCGTCACTGCGGGTTCCACGAACTGGGCTGCGCAGGCAGGAACGAATGCAGGTGATTCTCAATGGATCATCCATGCGAACAACACCTTCACTTTCATAAACAACCACACCTTTACCGGTTCCTGCGGTGGCCCGGTTGCGGGTTGCACGAATCCACTCGCCCTCAACTACAATCCGGCAGCGACGGTCGACAACGGTTCCTGCAACTTCGGCAATGCCTGCAACGTGCCGGGCACGGTGGTGAACGCCAGCGATTTCGCATTCAGCCCTGCGGCACTCCAGATTGCAGAGGGAGCGACCGTCGTGTTTGTGAACACACAAGGCACCCACGGGGTCAACTTCGTGTCGAACGCCTCCACCGGCGCTTCGTTCGGCAACCCCGCTTCGTTCAGCTTCCCGGCGGTTACCGCCACATCAACTGCGGTGTGCATCGGATCGCACACGTTTACGGTGGCGGGCCCCTATACCTACGATTCGGGGATTGCCTCGGACGTGGTCGCAGGCATGACGGCGACCATCACGGTGGGTACGGGAGGTTGCACGAATGCGGCCGCGCCCAACTTCAACCCAGCGGCGGATTGGGACAACGGCTCGTGCCTCCCGGTGACGTTGACCGAGATTTCGGCCATTCAGCAAGGATCGGTGGCTGCCGGTGCGACGGTGGTCGTGGAAGGGGTGGTGACCGGCGTTTTCGGCTCACTCGCGACGGTCCAAGACGGCACGGGCGCCTACTCGGGGATTTGGGTCTTCGGCTCGAACGTTCCCCTGACGGTGGGCAACGCGGTAGAAGTCACGGGCGTCGTGACGGAGTACTTCGGCTTGACGGAACTCACCTCTCCCTCGGTGGTCATCACCGCTGCCTCGGCCACAGTGCCGGCTCCGGAGGTCCTGACCACGCTGGCTGCAGCGAACGAACAATGGGAAGGGGTGCTGGTGCGGGTGACGGGTTCTGTCGCGAACCCTTCGCTCGGCAACAACGAATGGAGCCTCGACGACGGCACCGGCGCGCTGCGCGTGGACGACCGCGGCTACAACGCCATCCTGACCGGTGGGGTCACGGCCGGAGCCCAGTGGCAGGTCACGGGTCCTCTCGATTACACCTTCAGCAACTTCAAAGTGCAACCGCGTGGAGCGACCGACGCCCTGCTCTACGGTTGCACGAACCCTGCAGCGGACAACTACAACCCGCTTGCCGGCATCGACAACGGCTTGTGTGAGGTGCCGGGCGCGGAGTGCACTGTTTTCTTCTCGGAGTACGGAGAAGGTTCGGGCAACAACCGCTACATCGAAATCTTCAACCCCACCTCAGCACCAGTATACCTGAGCCAGTACACGCTCGGCAACTGCAGCAACGGCTGCGATGACCCGTCGGCCTCTACCCTGACGGATGTGGTCGATTTCTGGACATTCACCTTCCCGCTCACGGCCGTTCTGAACCCGGGCGCGACGTTCGTCGTGGCCCATCCGACGGCCGACCCGGCCATCCTCGCGGAAGCGGACATGACCTATTCCTTCCTCTCGACCGGTGACGACGCGTACGTGCTTGTGTCTGTGATTGAGGGAGATACCACGTTGGTGGACCAAATCGGAGCCCTCGGCCTCGATCCCGGTCAGGGCTGGGCCGTCGCCGGCGACGCCTCTGGCACCTTCGACCGCACCCTGGTCCGGAAGTCCGACGTCCTCGTCGGCAATGCGGGCAACTGGACGGCCTCTGCAGGCACGAACGAATTCGACTCCGAATGGGTGGTCCTTCCGACGAACACTTGGACGAACCTCGGCGCCCACACCTTCGACGGTGGCTGCGCCGGCACTTCAGGTGGCTGCACCGATCCCTTCGCGGAGAACTACAACGCCGCTGCTACCTACGACAACGGAACGTGCTTCTACATCCCGAACGTGACCGTTCAGGAAATTCACAGCGCGAACCTCCTCGGTCAAGCCCGCACAACGGGCGTGGTTACGGCAGTTTACGGCGCGAACAGCGCACTGTCAAACGCGGCTTCGTATGTCATCCAGGACGGAACGGGGGCGTACTCGGCGATTTGGTGCATCGGAACCGGCGTGGCCGTGGGCGACGAAGTGCAAGTCCTCGGAAACGTTCAGGAGGTCTACGGTTTGACCCAAATGCTCGGCGCAGCCGCAACCATCCTCTCCTCTGGCAACGCCCTTCCTGCAGTTCAAGTGCTTACAACGGCAGCCATCAACGACGAGCAGTGGGAGAGCGTGCTGTGCTCGATGACCGGAACGGTGAGCACCATCAACCAGACCTACGACGAGTGGACTCTGGACGACGGCTCTGGCAACGGCATGGTGGACGACCTCGGATTTGACGGTCTCGACGCCACGGTCACTCCTGCAGGGGGCACGGCATTGCCGCTGGTCTCTACAGGCGCAAACATCCGCGCCGTAGGTCCGAACTTCTACGCCTACGGCCAGTGGCGCCTCCTCCCGCGCACGGCGGCGGACGTGGTGCGCGTCGGCTGCACGGACCCGAGCTTTGCGAACTACGATCCGCTGGCGTCGGAAAACAACGGCTCCTGCGCGAACCTGCAAGGCTGCACGAACCCGAACGCAGACAACTACAACCCGGCGGCGACCATCGACAACGGCTCGTGCATCGTGTCCGGTTGCACGGACCCGGCGGCCCTGAACTACAACGCCAGCGCGAACAATGCCGCGAACGGAACGTGCTACTACACGTTGCCCGATTTGGTCATCAACGAAATCCACTACAATCCGTGCAGTGCCCAGGGCGATGACTTCGACTACGAATTCGTGGAAATCTACAGCGCGGAGGACCTGCCGGTGAACCTCTACGGCCTGCGCCTTGTGAACACGTCGGGCGGACAGCCGGAGATTGCCCTGCAATTCCCCGAGGGTGCGACCATCCTGCCGGGTGAGTACATCCTGTGCGCGGTCAACGCGAACGGAGCAGCCTTCTACGCCTCGACGGGTGCAGACATCTACACCCTGACGGTAGGCAACTTCTCGAACTCCGGCGAATCCCTCAGCATCCAGGACAACTTCAACAACGTCATCGATGCAGTGACCTATGGAACGGCGAACCCCTGGCCGAACGCGAGCGTGTCGGTCCTCGGCAACGCCATCGTTTCATCTCCCAACGGCGGTTGCTCGACCCTGGAACTCGTGGCCACGAACCTCGACAACTCGCTGGGATCGAACTGGCAAGCGAGCTGGGTCAGCAGCGGCACCCCAGGTGCCGCGAACTCGTCGGTCTTCGGCTGCACCGACCCGACGGCATGCAACTTCTCGGCACAAGCGTTCTTCAACGACGGGTCGTGCTCGACGGCTTGCTACGGCTGCACCTACGTGGACGCATTGAACTACAGCGCCACGGCGACCATCGACAACGGGTCGTGTTTCTTCGATTCGAATGATCCGTGCCCGGCCGACATCAACAACGACAGCATCGTATCGACGTCCGACCTGCTCATGTTCTTGGCTGCCTTCGGGTCGACCTGCCCGAACTGATCGGTCTTAGGAATTTCAGGAAACGGGCGCCCCGCAAAGGGCGCCCGTTTCGCTACTTTCGGGGTCCGTGCAACCTGTACATTTTATTCTGACGCTGCTGGGCGGTTTGGGCCTGTTCCTCTTCGGAATGCGGCTCATGAGCGACGGCATCCGGTGGATGGCGGGTCCGCAGTTGCGGGGGGTGCTCGGCTCGTTGACGCGCAGCACGGGCCGTGGCATTTTGACCGGAACGTCGTTGACCTCGTTGCTGCAATCGAGCTCGGTGGTAACGGTCATGGTCGTGAGCCTCGTCAACGCGGGGATGCTCACGGTGCGGGAATCCGTGGGGCTCATCCTCGGGTCGAACATCGGTACGACCATCACGGCGTGGCTCGTCGTGTTGTCCCTGGGAAGGCTGTCGTTCGTGGACATGGCGCTGCCGATCGTGGGGCTCGCATTGCCGTTGTTGCTCTTGGAATCGCGCAAGTCGCGCACTGTGGCCCAAATAGCCATCGGGTTTGCTCTGCTCTTCCTCGGTCTGGGGGTGCTGAAGGATTCTTTCGGCAACCTTGACTCCCTAGGTCTGCTCCAAGGATGGAATCCGGCAGGAAGTTCCGGCTGGATGAACCTGCTCGGTTTCCTGGCATTCGGAGCCGGCATCACGGCCTTGATCCAATCTTCGAGTGCGGCCTCGACCATCACGATGACGGCGGTGATGTCCGGCTTCATTACCCTTGAGCAAGGGGCTGCGATGATCCTCGGAGAGAACATCGGCACCACCGTCACCGCGAATTTGGCGGCGGCAGTGGGCAACCGCGATGCCCGAAAGTCGGCGCGAATTCACTTCCTTTTCAACACGTTCGGAGCTTCGTGGGTCATCTGGCTCGTTCCTGCAATTGTATCCAAGTTGGATGGATTTTGGAGAGAAGTTTCCAGCGACACAGACATTCTCGCGGGACTTGTGCTGGCGTCCTTCCACTCCCTCTTTAACATCGTCAACGTGGCGATTTTGGGGTGGTTTCCGGGGTTGCTGGTCAAGTGCTCGGATGTTTTGGTGCGCACGTCCCGCATAGACCCAAGCGAAGGCGATGACCTGTCTTCTGTCGGAACCCTCCCCACGGATTTGGCGATCCGGAAGGTGCAGGAATCGTTGCTGACCTCGGCCCTCCTTGCGCGGCGCATGAACGACTCGACGCAGGAATTGCTCGCGGCGATAGACGTCATGGAGCAAGCTGATTTGGTCGAACGTGTAGCGCGGCTGGAGGAAAAATCGGACCGCATCCACCGTCAGGTCGAACGCGCGGTGGGGGTGCTCATTTCCAGTGACCTGAGCCCGGAGAATGCGGTTCAGTTGCAAGCATGCGCGGGGTCGAATCCGGATTTGGAGCGCATCGGGGACATTTACCTGTTGTTGGCCATGAAACTCAGCCACCGGGACCACGCGGAAGGGTACTTCGTTCCGAAGCAGCGTGACCGGCTTCGGACGATGTTCGCCTTGCTGGGTGAAGCCATCGATTTGATGGTGGATCACTTGCACCTCGAACGGAAGGTGGATCTGGAGAAAGTGGCCGAGGTGGAGAGCCGCATCAACGCCTACCGCGATTCCTTGCGGGAGAAGCACGTACGGGATGCAGACCGGGGACGATATCCCATGTCGAGCGGGTTGTTGTACCACGAAACGGTGACGGCCCTCGAAGAAATCGGCGACCGCATTGCGCACGTCGGCCACCAGTTCGCCCGTGCGAACCGGGCTACGGCTTAATTGCGATGGCGGTGGAAACTTCGTTCGACGCGTTGAGACTGCGGTCCCACAGGGCCACCCGGAAACGCAAGGTGTCGTAGGGGCTTGAGAGGTACCACGAAGGCATGTCCACGCTGAGGGTCCCGTGCTGTGCCGGGCTGGAGCCGGTAGGTGCGGCGCGCGGCACGCGGTAGTAGAAGGGGATTTGGCCAGCGGCAGCATTCAACTCCACGGTCGTCCAAACGCCTTCCCGCAGTTCCTCGTACTCACAACGGAGATTGTAATGGTGGCTGCACGTCGGGCAAAACACGCCCAGTGTATCACCGGTATCGAGCCCCACATCGCCATCCCCGTCGGTGAACTCCAGCACGAGCGTCCTGCCCCCGGTGGCGCTCGGCTCGAACGCCAGGAAGCTCAACACGGGCGTGTCGGGGTAGGCCGGTTCCGGAAGGCAACCGACGAGCAACAAGACTGCGGCAATCACGGCACATCGCATCGAGGTAAAGCTACGGATTGCGGAACTTTGCAGCATGGATGTGCGGAAGTTGCGGGCTGAATTTCGCGCGCTTCGGGCGGCCCAGGCGGATGCTGCGGCCTGGGAGGCCTGGGGCTTGGACGTGTTTCGGTTCCAAGCCGAGCAGCATCCCGTGTATGCGCGGTTCGTCCGGAGCCTCGGAGTAGAGGCGGGAGATGTGGTATCCATGAAGGACGTACCGTTCCTCCCCGTCGAAGCGTTTGTTCACCACCCGATGGGCAGGGGGGATACGGTCTTTCGGAGTTCCGGAACGATGTCCGGGGGGCGCCGTGCCGAGCATGCCTTGGACGATCCTGCGTGGTACGATGAGGTCGCGATTGCCGCGTTTGAGCGCCTGTACGGGCCTCTTACAGGGTGGTCCGTGGGCGGCTTGTTGCCAGGATATTTGGGGCGTTCGGATGCCTCGCTCGTGCACATGGTCCGTGCGTTCGGGAAGCAGACAAATCTGGGGGAGGCCGGGCTCTATGACCGAGCGGATGCGGGCTGGGAAACGTGGCTAGCGCGTGCGGCTCAGCGCCCCGAGCGTGTGATGGTCCTCGGGGTAACCCATGCGTTGCTGGCGTGGGAGCCGGCGAAGTCGCTCGGGACGAACGTGGTATTGATGGAAACGGGGGGTATGAAAGGGATGGGCCCCGAACGGGTCCGTGAGGAAGTGCATGCGCTGTTGAGGGAGGCGACCGGCTGTGCGAACATCGCCAGCGAGTATGGCATGACGGAGTGTCTTTCCCAAGCCTACGCAAGAAGTTCAGGCCGGTTCGAACTGCCGCCGTGGATGCAGGTGTATGCGGTCGAAATCGATGATCCCGGAGCGAT
>CAMCYM010000094.1 GCA_945883885.1 Chryseobacterium gleum | reverse complement strand
CGCAGCTGCGGGGATCAAAAGCCCCAGAATCAAAAA
This sequence comes from Chryseobacterium gleum, assembly GCA_945883885.1. Classification (GTDB taxonomy): domain Bacteria; phylum Bacteroidota; class Bacteroidia; order Flavobacteriales_D; family Sanyastnellaceae; genus CAMCYM01. Next base: position 6,587 of record CAMCYM010000094.1, on the reverse strand, counting down.
GTTCCGCATGAAAAAATCTCAACGAGGTGCAACGAGAACGGCCACGGCACGGGGCATCGGCTGCGCGTCGGTGGCCAGCAGGACGGTGTACACGCCCGGGCTCGCCGCCGCCGCATCCCACCGCCCCACCGCCTCAAAACTACCGCGGTCCACCTGTTTTCCGGCCGCATCGAACACGGAGAATCGGGTCCGCACGCCCGCCGGCCCCCACAGCGTGACCGGTCCGCTCGCCGGGTTCGGAAACGCCCCGAACGCCGCCGCCGCCTCCACCTCTGCCGCGCCCGCCGCGCCCGGATAGGTCGTGCACCCCGTTCCGCTGCCCCCCGTCTCGATCGGCGCTCCGGGCGTAAGGTCCCGCCCGGCTAACTCCGGCCCGTCCGCCCGGTACCGGTACATCCGGAACGCCGAATTCCCCGCCGGCACGGCGCCCTGCGCCATCGGCCCGTCCCCGTTCACCGGCACCACGTAGCTCCACACGACCTCGCCCGCCGCATCCACCTCCGTCGCCCGGCCCGTCGCACCCTCGCAAGCCAGGAACCCCCCGTCCGGCCACGCCTGGACACCGCTCAAGTTCGGTGAGAAAAACGCCAGATCCGGCGCGGCCGGGTAGAGCACCGTCGCCTCTTCCGGCCCCCACGTCCCCGCCCCGGGACCCGGCACCGCGCCCCCATCGAACTCCGGCACCGCGATGAACTCGACGGTCGAATAATCCCCCTCCGGACGCTGCCACCCGTTGTTGTACAGCAGCACCCCACCCGGCACGAACTGCGCGTCGTGCTGCCCCCAAAGCCGCCGGTCCTCCGCCGTCCCGCGCCCGTACGCCTCCGGATTCCCCCAGCGCCAAACCACCTGACCACTCCCCCGGTCCACCGCCCACACCTCGCTCCACTTGCGGCTCCCGAGCAGCAGCAGCCCGCTTTCGGGATGCTGCGCCACCGAGTTTACGTGCATCCAGTCCGCCGCCGCCAGCGCGCCGCCACCGGGTCCCATGCCGCCGCCGCTTGCCGCCGCTGCGAAGTTGATGTCGAACCGGTCGGGGTGGTCGGCGGGCTCGCCGTAGTCGGGCAGGGCCGGGTCGGTGTTTTGGACGAGGTGGTCCCACACCCGCCACACCACCTCCACCTCGCACGTCTCCGGATCGACTTCCACCACCCGCTCGGACCACACCCACTCGGGCGTGAGCTCCGGGTCCCGGCCGCGGGCGATGGCTTCTGCCGCGGTGTGCCGCTCCCACTGGATGGCCAAGTAGGTGCCGCCGGGCAGCGGAAACACGTCGTGGTGGGCGTGCACGCTGTCCGAAGCGAGCAAGCAGGCATCGAGCAGCGTGCCGTCCCAGTCGAACCGCTCGACGATGCCGCCGAGTCCTCCGCCTTGGAACTCGGGATCCGCGATGCGGCCGGCGCGGAGCAGGATGCCGCCGGGCAGCAGCCGCGCCACAAGGCCGGGTAAGTGGTCGCTTTCCCAGCTCCGCACCAGTCGACCGCAGTTGTCGACGAGGTAGGTCGTGCGCGTCCCGGTCGGGGCGAATAGCGTGTAGCCGTCGACCGCGGAGGGGGTGTTGAGCAGGGTGCCCACGGTGGGGGTTTGGGCCGGCAGGAGGCCGAACCACCCCGCCACAGTCAGCCCCGCCCCGGTGAGTCCCGCACGCACGCTGCGACGCATGCGCCCGCTCATGCCGGCCAAACCTCCCGCTTGCGCTCCTCCGGCACGAACGAAGCTTCCGCGGCCCACTGCGCGCACCGCCCCAGTTCCGCCGCCCGAAACCCGTGGTGCGCCGCCGCCAGCGCATACTCGCGGTTCATGTCCGTATCCATGATCCCCGGATCGTCGGTGTTCAACGTCACCCGCACGCCCGCCTCGTACAACCGGCGCAGCGGGTGGCTCGGGAAGTCCGCCGCCGCCCCCGTCAGCACGTTGCTTGTCAGGCACAGCTCCAGCACGGTCCCGGTCTCCGCCAGCAACGCCACCACCTCCGGATCGTGCACGGCCTGCAAGCCGTGGCCAATGCGCCGCGCCCCCATCTCCTCCACGGCATGCCGCACATTCCGCGCAATCCCTTGCACCGCCGGCTCGCCGGCATGCACGGTGATGCCGAGGCCCGCCGCCCGCGCCCGCTCGAACAGCGGCACGAACGGCCCCGCCCCGAACGCCACTTCGTCGTCGGCGAGATCGAGCGCGAGAAAGCTTCCGCGGTGTTCCAGCGCGAAGTCGGTCCACGACGCGTTCTCCACCGCCGACTTCGTCCGCTGCAGGATGCAGATCAGCCCCACCGCCACCGGATAGGCGGCCTCCGCGCGCCGCACCCCGCGCTCGACCGCGGCATGCAGCCGGTCGGCTTGCAGGTGGGTGTGTTTCTCGAGCAGAAAACTGGGGGCATAGCGCAGTTCGAGGATGCGCACATTCGAGCGGGTGTAGGCGTCCTCGACGGCTTCGTAGGCGAGCTCCTCCAGCAACTCCTCGGAGGCGAGCAGGTCGCGCACGGCGAGAAAACGGTTCAGGACGTCCGGCAAGGAACCCATCGGCACGCGGACGAGGAGGTCGTCGAGGGGCGTCGGGTGGGCAAGCCGCGCCATCGTGGCGTGGCGGAAGGCGAGCTCGAGGTGGCAGTGCAGGTCTACCTTGGGGAAGGCGCGGGCGTCCATGCCCGGAAGGTACGCCGTACCTTTCGCTCATGGCAGTGGAGATCCGGAACAAGAAGGCGGCCTTTTCCTATTTCCTCACCGACGAGTTTACGGCGGGCATCCAGTTGTTGGGCTCGGAAATCAAGAGCATTCGGGCGGGCAAGGCGAGCATCCAAGAGGCCTACTGCCGTTTCCAATCAGACGGCCTCTACGTGTACAACATGCACATCGCCGAGTATGCGAACGCGGGCTATGCCGGCCACGACCCGCGCCGTCCGCGGAAGTTGCTATTGAACAAGGTGGAATTGCGCAGGTTGGCCAAACAACTCAAAGACGTCGGCGTCACCATCATCCCCACCCTCCTCTACATCGCCCCCTCCGGCTACGCGAAGCTGCGCATCTCCATCGCCCGCGGCAAAAAGCTCCACGACAAGCGGGAAAGCCTGAAGGAAAAGGACGTGGCGAGGGACATGGAGCGAGATTGAGATTGAGATTGAGATTGAGATTGAGATTGAGGTTGAGAACGAGATTGAGATTGAGATTGAGATTGAGATTGAGGTTGAGGTTGAGGGCTAGATTGAGGTTGAGAACGAGATTGAGGTTGAGGGCGAGATTGAGGGACTATTTTTGGAAAGATGTGTGGATCCATGCGCCTGTTCCTAAGCTTCTTTGTCCTGCTGGTTGCACTTGGTTTGTTCCAAGTTGTTTCAGCCCAGCATCCGGCTGCGAGGGAAAGAGTGGGTTCAAGTGAGGCGGAGGGGCCCTGCAAAGGGTCGACGGCGGTAACCTTCGACGGCCACACCTACGCGCTGGTGGGCATCGGGACGCAGTGCTGGTTCAAGGAGAATCTGCGCAGCGACAATTACCGCAACGGGAACGGCATTCCTGGGAACTTGGCCGACAGTCAGTGGACTACTACGACGTCTGGTGCTCAAACGGTCTACGGGGAAGGAACTTCTTATGTCTCCCATGGGAGCAGCGATGAAGTAGCGAACCTTGCGGCGTACGGCCGTTTGTACAATTGGTACGCTGTGAACGACGCGCGTGGCCTTTGCCCGGTCGGGTTCCATGTGCCGACAGATAGTGATTGGACGGCGCTCGAAAATGCGTTAGGCGGCTTGTCAGAAGCGGGTACGGCGTTGAAATCTTCTGCGACAGACTCACCCCCTTGGGATGGGTCGAATACCAGCGGCTTCTCGGCCTTGCCCGGTGGCTACCGATTCAACTACAGTGGAAACTTCACCAGTCTCGGCTACGACGGCTACTGGTGGAGTTCCTCTCCCTACGGATCCTTCGCTTGGGGCCGCTACTTGGGCTCTGGTTATTCCTATGTCTACCGAGACGCCAGCAACGTGCGGAACGGCTTTTCTGTCCGTTGCGTCCGGGATTGACGACCCTTTGACTGCGTTTGTCCCAGGTTGGGGTTGAGATTGAGGCAACAGATTGAGATTGGCGGCCAGCCCCAGAAGCACCGATCCGCGCGACTATCTCTACTGGGTACCCGTCGTCAAGCTCAATCCGCGCAGCACCGCCGCGCCCGTCCTCAACCTCAACCTCAATCTCGCCCTCAACCTCAATCTCGTTCTCGCCCTCAACCTCAATCTCGTTCTCGCCCTCAACCTCAATCTCGTCCTCGCCCTCAACCTCACTCAAGCCCACGCCTCGCGCTCAGTCGACCACACAGCGGCGTCGAGGGATGCGGCGGCAGGAGAGGGGCCGTCGGCGCCGGCTTCGGCGACGATGCGGTACGAGTCGGTCAAGGCGCTCCAGTCCCAAACGAAATTCTCCATCAACCCGCGGAGTTCGCGCTGCAGGACGGGGTTCGGGGAGTTGAGGTCGCGGAAGTACGGCTCTTGGTAGGCGTTGAGGTGGTATTTGTAAAACACCGCACGCGTCATGGCCGTCAGCACATTCTTCGACGGGTGGTTGATTTGCTTCATGAAGGCCCGGTACTGCTTGACCTTCAGGGTGAAATCGGCGGGCGCTAGGTCCAGCGCCCGGCCAAATTTGGAACAAATGTGCTGGATCACATTCCGGTCCGCGCCCTGCGGGAAGTGCTCGGGGATGAGTTGCAGGTTGCCTGCCACCACGATCATCAAGAACCTGCCGTAGTCGTCCGGGTTGAGGGCGGGCGACTCGACGAACGCGGGGGCGTCGTTGAGGAAGCCGGCCACCTCGGGCCACCCCTGTTCCACGGAATCGAAGGTCGCTTGCACGAAGGCATTCGCTACCTGTTCCTCTGTCAACTTCTTCTTTGAGAGCCAACTCAAAAAGCCCAACTGCTTCATGGATGCCTAATGGTTGGAAGCCAAATCTACAGGCCACTTTCCGCCCTCAGCGGGTCCGGCGGGGTGCACTATCCACAGACTTATCCACACCTGTGCGGGGCGGCGGCGGGGGAGGGACGTACCTTCGGGGCATGGTAGGAACGGTTTGGAGGTGGGTTCGTCCCGCGGTGTTTCGGCTCGATGCGGAGCGGGCGCACTATTTGATTATGAGGGTATTGACGTGGGGGTGTGCGGTGCCCGGCGGGGCCGCGTTGCTGCGGTGGGTGTTTCGAGCTCCGCGCGAGGCGGGTGTGCTGGGCGAGCCGGTGGTGGTGGCCGGGATCCGGTTCCCGAACCGGGTAGGGCTGGCGGCGGGGTTTGACAAGGATGCCCGGTGGTTGCGGGAGCTTGCGGTCTTAGGGTTCGGGAGTGTGGAGGTGGGGACGCTCACGCCGCGGGCCCAACCGGGCAACGACCGGCCGCGCTTGTTTCGTTTGGTCCGCGACCGGGCCGTCCTCAACCGCATGGGCTTCAACAACGGCGGAGTCGATGCTGCAGTCGCCCGCCTGCGCCGCCGCCCCGCGGGCCTGGTCGTCGGAGGCAACATCGGCAAAAACAAGCTCACTCCGAACGACGACGCGGCCTCCGACTACCTCGCGGCCTTCGACGCGCTCCACCCGCACGTCGACTACTTCGCCATCAACGTCAGCTCGCCCAACACGCCCGGCCTCCGCGCCCTGCAAGACCGTGCGCCGCTGGAGGCCCTGCTCCGCGCCCTCGTGGACCGCAACCAGGCCCTCGCCGCGCCGCGGCCCCTCTTCCTGAAAATCGCCCCCGACCTCACGGACCCCCAACTCGACGACATCGTCGCCCTGGTCGCGTCCACCGGCATCGCCGGCATCATCGCCACGAACACCACGACGGAACGCCCCACCACGCTGCACACCCCCGCCCTCGACGTCGCCGCCCTCGGCGCCGGCGGCCTCAGCGGCGCCCCCCTCCGCGACCGCTCCACCGCGGTCATCCGCTACCTCCACACCCGCTCCGGCGGCGCCTTCTCCATCATCGGCGTCGGCGGCATCGACAGCCGCGAAGCCGCCCTCGAAAAACTCGACGCCGGCGCGGTCCTCGTCCAACTCTACTCCGGCCTGATCTACGCCGGGCCGGGGCTGGTGAGGGAGGTGATGGGAGGGTGAGGAAACAGATTGAGATTGAGATTGGGATTGAGGGCGTGGTTGAGGACGAGATTGAGGGTTCGTCCGAGACTCACTTGGCAACACCAGCCGTCCGTGCCCGTTCTCAATCTCAATCTCGTTCTCAGTCTGCGCGGCTCCGCCGCGCCCGTTCTCAATCTGCTCCCTCAAATTCGATTCTTCATGCGGGAGCGCATGAGCCCCCAAAGCATGCGCGACACTTCGTCGCCGGCGGTGCGGAGTTCATCGGCGAGGGACTGGGGCACACGCTGCTCCGCGACCAGGAGGTCCATGCCGGCGAGGGCCTCGGCGACGGAGCCGCGCGCCGTCGAAAAGAACTTCAATTGCTCGGCGGGGTAGATCGAGGCGTTGCCTTCGACGAGGTTGAGGTGGGCGCTGACGGCTGCGTTTTGGATTTGGCTGAGAATGAAGCGGTCGCTGTGCGCGGACCGGGCCATCGCGCGCATCTTGAGGGTCCAAACCTGCGTCTTCTCAAACACGTCTAG
>CAMCYM010000093.1 GCA_945883885.1 Chryseobacterium gleum | reverse complement strand
TACTTCGCGCATTACTTCGGGCACTTGCCGCACGTGTTTCGCGGGACCCGCACCTCGGTGGCCGTCCTCGACGGGCAGGAGACCGATGACCAGCTCGCCGGTCTTGCAGAGGACATCTTCCGGTACTTCGGCATGGGCTGCAGGAGTGTGACGAAGGTCTTCGTTCCACGGGGGTACGACCTCGATCGTTTGTTCGGGGCCTTTCTTCCGTGGGCGCACCGTGGCGACCACAACAAGTACGCGAACAACTACACCTACCACAAGGCGGTTTGGCTGTTGAACGGCGAACAGCTGGTGGAAAATGGGTTCATTCTGCTGCGGGAAGGAGATGGATGGGGCAGTCCGGTGGGTGCACTGACCTACGCCTTCCACGACGGGGTGGAGACGGCTCTGCAGCAATGTCACGAGCACAATGCGCTGATCCAGTGTGTGGTTACGCGGACGGGCGAGCCGGTGGAGGGTTTGGGGGTGGTCGCGATGGGTGCGGCCCAAACCCCCCGGCCTTGGGACTACGCGGACGGGGTGGATACCCTGCAATTCCTCGCAGACCTCGCCGTACCTTCGACCCATGCGTAACGCGATGCGGTGGGGTGTCGGTGCGGCAGTGCTCGCAGGGGCTGTCGCGGGCTGTTCGACGGACGTCGATTTGAACGCTCCGTATCTTCGGACACCCGTGGTCTTCGGACTGCTGGATGCCGCGGCAGACACGCAATGGGTCCGGATCAACCGCACGTGGCTCGGCCCCGGAAACCAATTCGATGCGGCGGCCATCGCCGACAGCTCGGAATATGCTCCGGAAGAGCTCCAGGTGCGGGTTATCGAGCGCGTCGGGGGCATCGTCACGAACACGTTCTACCTCTCAGACACGACGCGGAGCGACAAACAGGACGACGGGGTGTTCTACGCGCCAGAGCATCAGGCTTGGTACTTCGTGCCGGAAAACGGGTTGAACCCGGCCGCCGAGTACGACCTCGAAGTGGACGTGGCCGACGGCACCGAAGTGCGTGCCACGACCGACATGATTGCCAGCGTGGCCGGGAACATCACGCAGCCGCCGCCCGGCGTCATCGGGTACAAGATGGGCTTTGCGAACATCGGACCTGCTTCGGTGACGTATCCGGACCAAACGTTCAAATGGTCCACCACGCCCGGTGCCAGCCGGTACGAAGTCACCTTGATCCTCCATGTCATCGAGCGGGAATGGGCGGACGCGGCCCATACGGTCCTCGTGGAGGAGCGGACGCGCGACATCGAGTGGTTCATCGGCGCCGTCGATGCAGCCTCCACCGCAGGGGGGCAGGTGCTCATGAAGGAAATCAACGGGGAGCGGTTTTTCACTACCCTGGCCAGCAGGCTGGAGGCGAACCCGCTGATCACCCGCCAGCTGGGCGTTTGGAACGCCACCACCGGGAACGTCGAAGCCATCGACTTCATCCTCACGATTGCGAACGAACCGCTCGCGACGTACCTCGATGTGAATGCGCCCGTGACGGGGGTCATCCAGGAGCGGCCATCGTACACGAATGTGGTCGGCGGACTGGGGCTTTGGGCATCCCGCGCCCGCCAGGGGGTGTATGGCATCGGCTACACCACGGATACCATCGAGCACTTGGTGGAAGGCGACGCGACGGCTGGACTCAATTTTTGCAGCCCCAACCCGACCAGCCCCTATCCTTGCCCATGAAGCAGCCGACGCTTGTGACGGAAGTTCCCGGGGCTACCATCGAGCTTTCGATGGGCCTCTACACCGTGCGGTTCCACCCGGATACCGTGTTGGATTTGGAGGCTGTGCAGCGGATCGAACGCGCACGGCGCGGGGTGCTGCCAGGTGTGGAGGGGCCGGTGTTGATGGTCGTGGCGGCTACCGCCGTGTGGGTGGATCAGCCTGCGCTGGAGTGGCTGGGCAGCGATGCGGCGATGGAGGGCGTTCCCGCCCGCACCATCGTGGTGCCTTCGACCATCCAGGTCTTCCGCGACCGCATCCGCTGGGCATTTTTCCGGCCTGCGGTGGCTTTCCGGGTGTTCCGCAACGCCCAAGTGGCGAAGGGCTGGGTGCTGGATGCCTGGTACGAGCGGAGCGTCGGCAAAGAAATCGACGCCCTCGACGCGGACGAGCGCTGAAGATCAGCGGATGACGAGGCGGGTCGAAGAGGATCCGCTGCGCACTACGTACATTCCTGCTGGAAGTTCAGACGTGGGCAGGTGCATTCCTTCGCCTTGGGCGAGGACACGGCCTGCGCCATCGAGCAGGGACCAAGGGCCGGGCGTTCCGAGGTACCGGCAGTCCCGCCCGGTTTCCACCGGGTTCGGGGCGACGAGCGGAGTCGGAGTCGCTGCCGTTTCGTGCACGCTGTTTGAGGCAGGCAACGCTTGGTACCGGGAGGTGACAGGGAATCCGAAGAGGGTCGTGACTTCGAGCAGCGGAAAGCCGTGGTTGTCCCCCCACCACTGATAGATCACATCCGTACGTGGGATTTCGATGGGGAAGCCGATTTGGGGAATGTCAATGACGTCGGTGCCGGAAATCTCGGTCCGCACGCGGACCACTTCGTGCGGGCCATCGGGGAGAATCAGGGTGCCCCACGCGTCGGCTTCGATGGTACGGGCTAACGTGCTGCTGTAGCCGAAAACTCCTTCGATGTTCAGATCAAACGCACCGGTCGAGTTCAAGGTCGAGCCGTACGTGCAGGGGAGTGGAAGCAGTTCATCGACGTCGCTGTATTCCACGGGGAGATCAAACCCGCTGGAGCTGAGGCCGATGCCGCAAATCGCATAGGCTGACCCCGAGGTCTTGTAGAAGCTGTTGAACCCGTCGAGGGGGATGGGCAAAGCGGCGATGTCGCTGAGGTCCGGCAATTCTGTCGGCAGGAAAAAGCTGCTCTGGTAGGCGCCGTTGAACGGGCTGTTGAAGACGAGCTGGGCCGTGAAAGAAGCCGCGCTGATGGGCGACGGGGTGACTGGAGCGTCGCCGGTAGGAGAGAGGTCAGAGAAATCCCACACCACATTCGCCCCTGAAACGTCGACCGCCCCGGCATCCACGATGGTCGTGTTCACGAATGGATACGTGGTTCCACCTTGCGCGCAATCCACGGAGGTAATCACAGGCTGAGCTGCGAGACCGGCCGGCAACAAGGCAGCGAAGAAGAAGTGGGTTCTCATGCCCCGAAGATAGGTTCTCGAGGCACCCATCGGTCATTCCGTACCGCCCGAACCGGCAGGTCGTCGCCGGTTTCGCGGCTCCCAGAGCTCCCCGAGGTGATGGAAGTCGCGCCGCATGCGGATGCCCACGCCTTGCGAGATTCGGCCGTCTTGCCCGGGGATGGTGGGGGTCGTTTGGGTGTATCCGGTGACTTGCAGTCGGCCGGATTCGCTGAGGTCGTAGCTGACGCGGATGTCTTGGATCTGAAGGTCTTGCGACGGGGTATTTGCCAACCGGTTCGTCCCGAAAGCGCCCTCGAGCTGCAACCGGTCGTCGAGCAACCGGGTACTCAATGCGACGGCGAGCGCTTGCTGTCCGCTCAACGGGTCAGATCCGTAATCGAGGCCGACATCGACGCCGCCGGTGAGCGACGAAATCCACGTGCCGAGCTGCGATGCCAGCAGGCCGGTGCCGCTGTTTTGCAGCCCCGCGGGACCGACGGCGCCGGACGCGGGGTCTGGGTTGAAGAACTGTCCGAGTACGAGCAAACTGACCGCCTGCCGGTTGAGCTCGTCCTCGTTCGAGAGGGCGCTTTCGACCAACGCTTGGATCCGAGGCTCGGCGTCCGGAACGACCACATTGAAGTCGATGCCGGGGGTAAGCAGGTTGCCCTGCAATCCCAGCCGCAGGTCCACCGGGGTCCGTCCCGGAAGGTCCGTTTCGGATGGCAGCAATTCGTTGAGCCGGGTGCGGACGCGGTAGCTGGCGACGAGGTCGATGTCGGCGGCATAGGGGTCACCGAACCAGCGCAGCCGCCCGCCGGGGACCACCGTAAACCGCTTGCTGATGACGTTCTCCAGCGTGAAGAGGTAGGAGCCTTCCAGGACTTCGAGGTCGCCGTTCATGGTAAAGCGTTCGAAGTCGTCGATGTTGAGCGCGAGGTTGCCGCGGGTTTTGCCGACGATTTCGTCCCCGACCGCCTCGTCGAAGATGATCCGCGCCCGCGCCGCCTCGGTTACTTCGATGCCGAGGTTCAGCTTGATCTTCACAAAGTCCCTGGCCCGCGGTGCGGCTGCGGCGTCCGGGGAGCGGAAAGACAGGAAGCCCCCGCCGTAGGTCACATCGCTTGCGGCATCGAGGGGCAGGGCGAACGTCGTGCCTTCCTCGGTGCGCAACCGCGCTTCGATGGCGATGTCGTCGCTGTTGCCGCTGACGTTTACATCGCCGGTGGCAAACGCGGAGCCGTAGAACAGGCCGTTGTCGTCGCGCGTCAATTCCATGAGGTGGAACGGTGCGGGCGCCGTGAGGTTTGCGTCAAAGTTCCATGCACCGAAGTCCGTGTGAAGGACCGTGGCGGTCAGCCTGCCTTCGCGGCCCCGGTCGTCGCGAACGCGCCAGTTGTCGAGCGCGAACATGCCCGGTTCGATGTCCACGCGGCCGTCGAGGAGGTAGCTGGTCCCGAGGGAGGGGATGAAGATGTTGAGGGCGCTGCCCTCCAAACTTCCCGCGAGGCGCAGGCGATCCCAGGTGCCCGCGAGCTGGGTTTGGCCGGAGACGTCACCCGACAAGGTGACGGCTTCCGGAGGCAAAAACACGGACGTCCAATCCAGCGGAATTCGGTCCATCAACACATTGAAATCCAGCTCCTCCGTGAGGTCAAACGGCACTTTTCCGCTCGCTCCTAACCGGCCACCGCCCGTGCGGAACGCCTCGGTCCACACATAGCCGGATGTCAACCCGCCCGTGGCCGCTGCCACCATCGAATCGAGCTGAAATTCGCGGAAAGCGACATCGCGGGCGCGCAGCTGGGCGGTCCACTCGAAGTCCTCCCCAAACCCGCAGGCCTCCCACCGGATGGAGGCGCCTGCCAATCGCCCTGCAGGCACGCCCCATGCTTCTAATTCAGGCCATTGGGTCAGATTGAGTTCTCCGACGAGCGCATCTTCTGGATCGGGCCCTACCGTGCCCTCGAGCAGCAACGAGAAGCCAGGCCCGGCCAACTGCCAACCTTTGAATGCGAAGGCGTCTTTCGCAACGGCCACTTCGGCTCCGGTGCCTTCGAGCGCCACCGCCATCCCGAACACCGGGACTTCTGCTTCCGGGACCCGCACAATCCGGTTTCCCTCAGCATCCGTGGCCAGTTCAACCGCGATGTGTCCGGGTTCACCTGCGGCATCCCGGGCCGCTCCGCGCAGCCGCCATGTACTGTCTGCCTCGAGGTCGAGATCGAGTTCTCGGGCCCACGATGTGCTTCCATCGCTCACGGCAGCGGCCTTGCACGTCCCTTCCACCGCACGGGCGTCGCCCGCCACCCGCAGGTCCACGCCGGTAACAGACCACCCATCCCATCCGATGCGGTCCGAGGTGAGGGCTACTTCGATTCCTGTTGCGTTGACGCGGGCCCGACCGACGGTGCCCGGGGCGATGACGGCAGGCATGTCGAACAACACCGCCAGCGGAGCTGCGTTGGCCACCGTGAATCGCGTCCCCAGCTCTGGGCTGGGAACCGGAAGCGGCGCCCGCGCGCTGAAGGCCTCCCACCACCGCTCCCACGCTGCAAGGTCCGCACTGGCCCGCACGTTCCCAGAAGTCAGGTCGGACATCCACTCGAGTTCGATCTCCGAAGGGGTCAACTTGCCGTGCACATCGAAGCGGTCGAACCGCACCGGAGCACCGCGTTCGAGCAAGGTGATGGTCCTCAGGGCAATCCCGCCGTTGTACACCTCGTCCCCGGCTGCCGCCACATCTGCCTGAAACGTGCCGAAGGCCTTCCATGCTTTGTTCGGGAGCTGCAGGCCTTCGACGGATCCTTCCACGCCGGCCGTCCAGGTGCCATCCGGCTGCACATGGAACCTCCAGTCCGCGCTTCCGGTGGCGCGCGCATCGGACGAGGTGAGTTCCCCCGCGGCGCGCACCCCGTCGCCCAGTTCCAGTGCATACGTGGTGGCAAACGGCCCGAGTGCAGTGCCGCCACCCCAGCGGCCTTCGAGGGCGAGCGTTCCTTGCAGGGAATCGGCTTCGATCAAATCCAGCAGGTCGCCCGCCAGGGTTCCGGAAGCTGTGAGCAGCTCCACGGGGGCTCCAGCCAGTGCATCGGCGACCGGGAGGTGTTCGCACATCCACGTGCTTTCGGTCCCGTCGAAGTCCCATGAGATGTGCGGGGGCGTCCCACCGTTCCAGGAGTCCGGTGCAAGCTCGATCGCATACCGCGTGGGCCTCCACGCGCCGCTCAAGGTCCAGCCGTTGCTTCGGCGGGCTGCGGTCCGGAGCCACGGTGCAGCTGCTTCGGGCAGGGGGACGCCTCGCTCCGCGAGCCAAACCGACAACGGGAACGGCTCCACGTGCAGGGCACCTTCGACGTCGGTCAAGTCCCCTTCCACGCCACGCACCCGCCCACCGATCAGTTCCACCAAGTTCCCTGCCACCCGGCAATCGATGTCCCGGACTTCCCATCCTTCTGCGGTGGAAGATGCCTCGGCATGGAGCGTGAAGGGCTCG